>CAJAYO010000894.1 GCA_903948415.1 uncultured Opitutia bacterium
CAGCGGCACCCCGAAATCCAACTTCACCTTCCCGGTTTTGTCATCGAGCACGAGCTTCGCCGTGTAGGCCTTGCCCGACTTCGCCGCCACCAATCCCGCCACGTCGATCGGCGCCCCATCTTTCCAACCCTGCAGCACCGGCACGTAGTCCTCGGCGGTCCACGTCTTCCCAAACGCGCTCTTCCACAGCTTCACGCCCGGCCAGCCCGGCGCTTCAAACCATCCGCCGCAGTCCGACATCAGCTTCCCCGACTTCGGACACTTCACGCCTTTCACCTTCGTCGGCTCCGGCGTGTAAATCACCAGCTTCTTCTCTTCGTCGATCACCAGGCCGGCTTCATCAGCGCAGTTACCCGTCTCTTGACGCATCACGGGAACGTCCCAGTCTGCCCACGATGAAAGCCACGCTCGACATCCCCGATGACCTCTATCGGCGGGTAGAAGCCCGCAGTGCCGCAGAAGGTCGCCCATTGCAATCTGTCGCCGTGCAGCTTTTCGAAAAATGGTTGGATGTTTCGCCGCCCCCCGCGTCCGGCGGCGCCCTGACCGAGCCCACCCCAGACGAACTCGACGTCGCTCCTTGGCTCGCCCTCACGCGCCGCTACATGCAACCGGGAATGAACCACGAATTGGACGACGTCCGTGCCGCCGTCGCCGAAGCTTGGGCCGGCGAGGTCGCCGAGAAACTTTCGCTCGCTGACCCCAAACGATGAGTGCTGCAGGCGTCAGTTTGGACACCTCCGTGCTGCTCCGCCTGCTCGTCGCCCAGCCTGTTGATCAATTTCGCGTCGCGATCGGCTTCCTCCAAGCACAGCGGGCCAACCACGTCTCTGTCCACGTCGGCGACTTGGTTCTCGCCGAAGGCTACTTTGCCCTCCTGAGTTTCTATCGTTTCTCGAAACCAGATGCCCTCGCGGCGTTGTCTCAGTTTGTTGAACACAGCGGTGTTACCGTTTCGCCCGCTGCCCGCGACTCGCTTGCCCTCCCCGGTCTCGCCACCGCCCAACCGGGCTTCGTTGATCGGCTCATCCACGGTACCGCTCATTCCTCCGGCCACACGCTCGTCAGCTTCGAGAAAGCTGCCAAAAAACTTCCCTCGACCCTCGTGCTCGCGACCGCTGGTTGAGCCTCCCTGAATTCTCTCCAGTCGGCGTGTCAGTCAGTCGACTGCCCCCGGCACCTCACCCCGCCGCCGGCGAACCCGGCGGAGTCGGCGGCACCCCGAAATCCAACTTCACCTTCCCCGCCTTCTCATCGAGCACGAGCTTCGCCGTGTAGGCCTTGCCCGACTTCGCCGCCACCAATCCCGCCACGTCGATCGGCGCCCCATCTTTCCAACCCTGCAGCACCGGCACGTAGTCCTCCGCGGTCCACGTCTTCCCAAACGCGCTCTTCCAGAGCTTCACGCCCGGCCAGCCCGGCGCTTCAAACCATCCGCCGCAGTCCGACATCAGCTTCCCCGACTTCGGACACTTCACGCCTTTCACCTTCGTCGGCTCCGGCGTGTAAATCACCAGCTTCTTCTTCTCTTCGTCGATCACCAGGTCCGCCTCGTAGTCGCGCTGCCCGGTCGCCGATTTCAATCCCGTCGCGTGAAACGGTTTCTTCGCCACCACGCTCTCCAACAGCGCGACAAACTCCGCCGCCGACCAGGTCTTCCCAAAGGCGCTCTTCCACAGCCGCACGCCCGGCCACCCCGCCGCCTCGAAAAACGGCCCGCGGTCCAGCAACGCTTCCTTCGACTTCGGGCAGATCGCATCCGTCACCGGCGTGCCCGCCGTCACGGGCACCACCGGCTCGTTGAGGCCCGCCCGCGTGCTGCCCTTGATAAACCCGTCCTTCATGCTCACCACGCTCGCAAGCAACGCATCGAGAAACTCCGGACGCGTCATCGCCGTCGTGTTGCGCTCCATCCTCTTCAAGATCAGCTCCCACTCGCCCGTGAGTTTCGCCGACAGCATGTTCGGCGCCCGCGTCGCCAGCTCCCGGCACAGCAGCCGGCCGTTTTCCGTCGAGAGAATCTTCGCCTTCTCGCGCACCACGAACCCGCGCAGCAAAATCTTCTCGATGATGTTCGCCCGCGTCGCCGCCGTGCCGATACCCTTGTCCTTCATCACCTCGACCATTGCCTCGCGCTGCTCCTCCGGCGTGTCGTCATCGAAGGTCTCCCCCGCATACTTCATCGCGTCGAGCAGCGTCGCATCCGTGAAATGCTCCGGCGGCTTCGTCGTCAGCTCCTTCAACGTCACCGCGTCCAAAATCTGCTTCTCCGCGATCGGCGGCAGCGCGACCGCCGCCTTCGCCTCGCGCTTCACCCAGCGGTTGAACCCCGGAAACTCCATCTGCTCGCGCGTCGCTTTGAACACCGCCGGCAGGTACGGCCCCGCTCCGCCCGCCTGCGTGTAGCGGCG
>CAJAYO010000895.1 GCA_903948415.1 uncultured Opitutia bacterium
CTCCCGCGTCGCGGCCGCCGCCACCACCGGCTCCCCGCGCTGGCGCGCATCCGCGATAAAGGCCGCCTCGGCATGCTCGTCCGGCCACACATTCGCGCCGTTCTCGACCGCGGGCGGCGCGGTCGCCGCGACCGCCTCCCCCGCATCTTCCGTCGGCGCCGCCGGCGCGGTCGCCGCGTCCGCGCTCAGGGCCAGCACCCGACCGTGTCCTTCCGCCAGCAACGCCGCCCCGAGGCGCGCCTCCAACCGGTCAATCAGTCCTTTTTTTTTTCGCTGTCGTCGGTCCCCGCCGGCCCGGCCGCCGCCGGCGACTCGTCGGCCAGCGCCGTCAGCTCCTTGATGAGGCTGTCGATCGCCCGTGAGCGACTCGCCTCGATGGCCTTCAGCAGCGTCACTTCGAAATTGATCTTCTCCGCCAGTCCGAGCTTCACGCTCCCCTCGCCCTCCCGCAGCCCGTCCAGCATCCGCGTGAGCTGCTCCGTGGTCATCGCCACGCCGCCGAGCGCATCGCTCCGCCCGCCCTTGGCGATGGCGTCGAGCAGCCCCGTGCGCACCAGCGCCTGCAAATCCATCAGCAGGCGCACCAAATCGCGCCCCGCCGCGTCGCAGTCGTCCACGATCGCCACCAGCTTCTGGTGGTCGCCCGCGGCGAGGGCCGCGGCGAGCGCCGCGATCTTGTCGGCGGAGACGAGTCCGTAGACATCGAGCACGTCGGGCTCGGAAATTTCCGCGCCGCAGAACGAAATCATCTGGTCAAAAATCGACTGCGCATCGCGCATGCCGCCGTCCGCCATGCGCGCGATGCACGCGAGCGCGGCATCGGTGACCCGGATCTTCTCCTCCACCGCAATTTTCTTCAGCCGCTCGACAATGAGTTCGCTGGAAATCGGTTTCAGATCAAACCGCTGGCAGCGGGAGATGATCGTCGGCAGCACCTTTTGCGGATCCGTCGTCGCAAAGACAAATTTCACGTGGGCCGGCGGCTCCTCCAGGGTCTTCAGCAGCGCGTTGAACGCCTGCGCCGAGAGCATGTGCACCTCATCGATGATGTAGATCTTGAACTTCCCCTGCGCCGGCGCGTAACGGACCGTGTCCCGCAGATCGCGCACTTGGTCGACGCCGTTGTTCGAGGCACCGTCGATCTCCACGACATCGAGGTGCGAGCCTTCCGCGATCGACACACAGGCCGGATCATTCACGTCGAAATTCGCGTTCGGCCCGTCCGTGCAATTCAGCGCCTTGGCGAAAATGCGCGCGGTCGACGTCTTCCCCGTGCCGCGCGGTCCCACGAAGAGGTAGGCGTGCGCGATGCGCCCGCGCGTGATCGCGTTGGTCAGCGTGCGCACCACGTGATCCTGGCCGACGAGGTCGGCGAAGGTCTGCGGCCGCCATTTGCGTGCGATGACTTGGTAAGTGCCCGCCATTGTGGTTGGAGCCTGCGTACAGGCGAAGAACACTCAGCGCCACCGCCGGATCGCTTGCAAGCAAGCTCCTCGCCGGCGGGCGAAAAAAAAGGTGGCCAGGCACTCCACGGCACTAAGAGAACGTCGTTGCCGTTGCTACCTTCCGGTCCTGGCGGAGTTCACGCGCCTGCTCATGCATGGCACCTGGCCGCCGCGAACCATGCGAGGCGACGCCCCGCGCGCAACATCTATTTCAGTTTCCGTCGTCGACCGGCTTCCCGCCCGCTTTCCTAGGCTTCCCGCCGTCTTTCACCGCCGGCTTCTGGCCCTGCTGCGCCCGCTGCTTTTCCGCCTGCTGCCGCTCGCGCTGCTCGATAATCTGGCGTTGGCGCTCCGCCATCTCGTCCAACCGGCCGCGCTGCGCCGGCGTGAGTTCCTTGCCGAGATCTTCCTGCAAATGCTGGAGGATGATGCCCGTCTCCCGAAAATTGGTCTGCTGTTGCCGACGCAGGTCGGCGGCCGCCCGCTGGATCAACGGATTGATCCGCTCCTTCTGCTCCGCCGTGAGATCGAGCCGGTCCACATAGCGGCGCATCAGCTGCGGCGCCTGCACCGCCATGCCCGGTGGCAGCTGCATCTGCGGCAGCGCCGCCGTCAGGCGCGGCACCTGCGGATTAGCCTGCGGTTGCCCGGGCGCAAGCGGCGGCTGCCCGGGAGCCGGAGCCGGCCCGGGCCGCGACGTCAGCGCCGCCGGCGCAAACCGCGGGGCCAGGTCGCGCTGGTTCAGCCGCAGCGCCAGCAGTCCGCCAAAAACCGAGCCGGCGATAAACACGCCGACAAACGCCACGATAACTTTCCAGGGCTTTTCCATGCCGTTCACACGTCGAGCAACACCGCGACCGGATCATCCTCGGTCAATTCCTCGTCGGAAAACGCGGGGGCGGGACTGAACACCGAGTAGTTCACCGCCGCGCTCAGCAGCGCCAGCAGGCAGGCCGCGCCGAGGGCACGAAACGCGAACCGTTCGAACAGCGAGGCGACCTTGCGCTCCTGGGCCATCGCCCGCGCGGCCACCCGGGTGGCAAAACCATAGGGGGCGGTGAGCTCGCGCCCGTCGGCGACGGTGCGGGCGGCGGCTGTGAGCCGGCGCCACGGGGTGTTGGGTGAGTTCGAGTTCATGTGCGTTCCGTCCGTTGTAGGTCCTGAAAAAGCTTCTGCAACTTCCGTCGCGCGCGAAACGCGCGGACTTTGATCAGCGACTGGTTCCAGCCGGTGAGCAGGCTGATCTCGGCGATCGTCTTCTGCTCCAAATCGAGCAACCGCACGACCAACTGGTCGTCCGGTTTGAGTTGCCCGAGGAGTTTGTGCACCAGTTCGTGCGCCGCCAGCGCATCGTTTGCGGGCACGTCGTTCTGATTGGTCATCACGTTGTCGAGCACCTCCGCCTCGGTCTCGGACAGATCCGCCCAGCGAAATTCCGGCCGCCGTTTCTGCGCGCGCAGATGATCGATGCAGGTCGTCACCGCGATGCGCGACACCCAGTGCGAAAAGGGGACCGCGCCCTGATATTGTGCGAGTCGCGTGAACATCTTCAAAAAAATTTCCTGGGACAGATCTTCCTCGGCCACGCGCCGGGGCAGATGGGAGCGTACGATCCGACTGACCAGCGGGTGAAGGTGTTCGACCAGTGCGCGCGCAGCCGCCTGATCGCGCCGGCGCACTCGGTCGAGGCAGCCGGCCAGATCGAACGGCGGATCGTCGTCAGGCATGCGCGCATGGAGGCAAGGTCGGACACAACACGCAAGACGCGCATTGCACTTTGCGGTTACAGCCCGAAAAAGCCGATTCTCCCTCTGAAAAACCGCGTTCCGCTCGCGTCCCCGGCCGCCCTTTTTCCCTCGGACCGCTCCTTGACTTTTGCCGGGGTGGGCCGATACCTCGACCACGACATGCGAGCATTGCTTCAGGCCCTTCGACTTACCACCGCGCACGACCTCTAAGCCGAGGCCGCCCAGCGGCCGGTCGTGCGTCAGTCCGAAGATTCCTGCCGCCCCACTCGGGGTGTGATGATAGTTTAGCTGGTTATACCCAGCCCCCTTCCTTCAAGATCCGTTTTACCGCTCCGTCCATGCAACCTGCTCCCGTCCGCAAATACCGCCCGTTCCCGCCCGTCGCCCTGCCCGACCGCCAGTGGCCCAACCGCACCCTCGACCGCGCCCCGCTGTGGTGCAGCGTCGACCTCCGCGACGGCAACCAGGCCCTCGCCCAGCCCATGAGCGTCGAGGAGAAACTCGAATACTTCGCTCTGCTCGTCAAAATCGGCTTCACGGAAATCGAGGTCGGCTTCCCGTCCGCTTCGCAGATCGAATTCGATTTCTGCCGCCGCCTCATCACCGAGCACCGCATCCCCGACGGCGTCGCCATCCAGATCCTGTGCCAATGCCGCGAAGACCTGATCGTGCGCAGCCTCGCCGCCCTCGCGGGCGCGAAACACGCCATCTTCCACCTCTACAACTCCACCTCGCCCGCCCAGCGCAAACACGTGTTCCACGCCACGCGCGACGAAATCGTCGCCATCGCCGTGCAGGGCACCACCTGGGTGAAGCAGCACGCCGCCCCGCTCGTCGCCGCCGGCACCCACCTGCGCTTCGAATATTCGCCCGAGAGCTTCACCAGCACGGAACTCGATTTCGCCCTGGAAATCTGTGAGGCCGTCACCGACGTCTGGCAGCCGACCCTCGAGAACAAGATCATCCTCAACCTCCCGGCCACGGTCGAATACGCCACGCCCAACATCCACGCCGACCAGATCGAGTGGATGTCCACCCACCTCACCCGCCGCGACCGCACCCTCATTTCCCTCCATACCCACAACGACCGCGGCACCGGTGTCGCCGCCACCGAACTGGCCCTCCTCGCCGGCGCCGACCGCGTCGAGGGCACGCTCTTCGGCAACGGCGAACGTACCGGCAACCTGGATATCGTCACCGTCGCCCTGAACCTCTACACCCACGGCATCCACCCGGGCCTCGACTTCTCCGACATCAACCACATCCGCGATGTCTACGAGCGCTGCACGCGTCTCGAAGTCCCCCCGCGCCAGCCCTACGCCGGCGAACTGGTCTTCACCGCCTTCAGCGGCTCCCACCAGGACGCCATCAAAAAATCCTGGGCCGCCCAGAAGCCCGGCGAACCGTGGGACGTCATCTATATTCCGATCGATCCCGCCGACCTCGGGCGCAGCTACAAGGCCATCATCCGCATCAACAGCCAGTCCGGCAAAGGCGGCGTCGCCTACGTGCTCGAGAACGAGTTCGGTTACTCGCTCCCGAAACTCATGCACAAGGAGATGGGCAAAATCATCAACGACTACGCCGACACCAAGGGCACCGAACTCACGCCGCAGGAAATCCACGACGTGTTCCACCGCGAATACCTCGCGCGCACGTCGCCCGTCACGCTCCAACACTTCAAGACCACCGAGCGCGACAGCGTCGTCACCTGCGAAGCCGAGATCGGCGTCGACAAAAAACTCCACACCCTCACCGCCACGGGCAACGGCCCGATCGACGCCTTCGTGCGCGCCCTCGCCGCCACCAATCTCCCGAAGTTCGACGTCCTGTCCTACGCCGAACACTCGCTCGGCCAGGGCGCGGAGGCGCGCGCCGTGAGTTACATCCAGATCAAGACCGAGCGCGGCCACACGCTCTACGGCGCCGGCATCGATACCAACATCGAGCTCGCCTCCATCAAGGCCATCGTCAGCGCGCTCAACCGCACGCTCACCCGCCAGTAATCCGGTCGCCGCCTTCGCGTTTCCTCCGGCGCGCCGACTCCGTTCGGCGCGCCTTTTTGTTTGTCGCGCCCGCCGCCCCGCGCTGATCTCGCCTCACCATGAACAGCCGTCTCCCCCTGCTGGTCTGTTTCGCCGCGGCGTTCGCCTGTGCTCCGGTCCGCGCGACCACCGCGTCCACCGCCGCCACCCGCACGGCCTTCCTCCAACTCATCGCCCGCCCGCCCGTTCCGCTCGCCCCCGCCCTCCAGCCGCCCGCGGAAAAAGACGGCCTCGTCCATCTCGCCTTCACCTATGCCGCCGACGCCGACCAACGCGTCCCGGCCGTTCTCCTCCAGTCCGCCTCCCCCGCCGCATCGGGCCGCCGCCCCGTCGTCATCTCCCTCCACGGCACCGGCGGCCACAAAGAGGGCCAGATCAAACTCCTCACGCAATTCGCCTCCGCCGGTTTCATCGGCGTCGCCATCGACGGCCGCTACCACGGCGCCCGCGCGAAAACGCCCAAGGGCACCGGCGATTACACCGCCGCCATTCTGCGCGCCTACCGCGCCGACGAACCCCACGAACACCCGTTCTACTACGACACCGTCCGCGACGTCATGCGGCTCATCGACTACCTCGTCACCCGCGACGACGTCGATCCGGCCCGCATCGGGCTCATCGGCTTCTCGAAGGGCGGCACCGAAGCCTACCTCGCCGCCGCCGCCGACCCGCGCATCGCCGCCACCGTCGCCTGCATCGGCGTCCAAAGTTTCCGCTGGGCCCTCGACCATGACGCGTGGCAGTCCCGCATCAGCACCATCCAGGCCGCCGTCGACGCCGCCGCCCAAGACGCCGGCGTCACGACCGTCGACGCCGCCTTCATCCGCCGCTTCTACGACCGCACCAACCCCGGCCTCGTCGACCGCTTCGACGGACCCGCGATGCTCCCGCTCATCGCGCCGCGCCCGTTCCTCGCGATCAACGGCGACACCGATCCCCGCACGCCCGTCCCCGGCCTCGAGCTCTGCGCCACCGCCGCCCGCGCTGCCTACCGCGCCGCCGGCGCCGAGGAAAACTTCACCCTCACGATCCAGCCGAAAACCGGCCACAAAGTGAACCCCGAGTCCCTGCTCGCCGCCCGCGAATGGCTCGTGCGCCGACTGCAGCCGTGAACCGCGGCGCGGCCGGCCCGTCGCGCCCGTCCACCCCTCGACCGCCCCATGCCCGCGCCATCGCCTCTCGCCCCCGGGGTCCGCTCCCCTGCACGCGGTTGGTTCCTCGGCGATAATTTCCTGTTCGCGGCTGACCCCGCGTCACCGACCAAATCTTCCCTCCCTTCGCGGCCCGCGCCGCTCGGCGGCCCCCAAGCCGGCCCGGACGCCGACGCACCCGACGCGCCCCAACCGATTCCCCCGGTGGTGGCGCCGACGGTGAACCCGGCGGAAGTCCCAACGCAGCGGCCCCCGCGACGCCTGCGACGACGAACTGACAACTGCCGGCGGGCATAGATTTCGCGCGGGCGCGCGATCACCCCGGC
>CAJAYO010000896.1 GCA_903948415.1 uncultured Opitutia bacterium
CGCCTACAACTGCCAGCGCCTCCACCGCCTCGGCGCTGCCCTCCGCGCGGCCTGAAACCGCCCGACGCCACCGCTCAACGCCCGCCTTTCGCCCCAACGCTACAGAAATCCTCTCCGATCTCCTTTTCTCGGCGCCATTTTTCTACCCGACCCCGGATTCCGAAATCTCTAAGCCCGACAAACTGCTAGGCAGAGCATCTGGGGCCGGCGCAGCGGCAGCACGCCACTCGGCGGGGCGATGACCCCGCCCGCGCAGTCGGCGGGCACCGTCACGGCACGCAAGTGCCGGCGCGCTTGGGCGGCGAGTTCGCGCAGCCACAACCGCTTGGGCCGCTCGTTGGGGACATAAAAATCGGCGCGGTGCCGCGCGTAGCCGGCGCTAAAGCCCACCGCTTCCCAGTTGCTCGCCTTGTAACACGTGCCCGCATACGCCTCCGGGTCGGTGAAGCTCTCGGCGAGCAGCGGACTGTAGCCGAAGTGTTCCTGCCAGTGTGCGGGCAGCGCGCGCAAAGCCGCCCCCATCGCCTGCGACGCGAGGTTGGGCGAGCGGCCTTTTTCGCCCAACACGAGGAATCGACGGTTTTGCACGACGAGTTTCAGCCGCTCCACGCGTTGGTTGGCACTCCACCCAATCCAGCGGTCCCGATCCTTCAGCGCATAGCAGGCCGGTCCCCACACCAACAACGCCACTACCTGGCCACGCACCGTGACGATCTGACGCAAATAATCCCCCACGGACCGCCCGGCCCCGAGGTAGTGGCGCTGCGTCAACTGCAGGTCGAACCACTCCCGCTCCGCCACGGTGGCCACCCGCACGGTCGCGGTTGCGCCACTCTGCGTCTTTTCGTTTTCCAGTGCAGGGTCGCTCGGTTTTGGCTGCTTCATCCCACTCTACTGCGCCACCCTTCGCCCCAAATGTCTAGCACAAAGCGTAGCCCTTGCCCCAAGCTCATTTAGAAATCGATCACAAGTTGCCCTGCTACTTTGCCATGTCCCTTTCCCTTTCCCTCTCCCCTTTCCCTTTCACTTTCCCTTTCACTTTCACTTTCCCTCTCCCTTTCCCTGTCACTTTCCCTTTCACTTCTTCGATGCGAATCCTGATCTCCGGTGTGTGCGGCTTTGTCGGCAGCACCCTCGCACGCACCCTCGCTGCCTCCGGCGCCGGCCACACCCTGCTCGGCTTCGACAACTTCATCCGCCCCGGCAGCGAGTCCAACCGCGACGCCCTGAAAAAACTCGGCGTTAAACTCTTCCACGGCGATCTCCGCGCCCCGAGCGACCTCGAAACGCTCCCCGCCGTCGACTGGGTCATCGATGCCGCCGCCAACCCGAGCGTCCTCGCCGGCGTCGACGGCAAAACCAGCTCTCGCCAGCTCATCGAGCACAACCTCGGCGGCACGGTGAACATGCTCGAGTTCTGCAAAACCCATCGCGCCGGCTTCATTCTCCTCTCCACCAGCCGCGTCTACTCCATCCCGCCCCTCGCCGCCCTCGCCGTCGAAGTCCACCAGCAGGCCTTTCGTCCCGCGCTCCGGGTTTCCCACCCCCGCGGCATCGGCCCCGCCGGCGTCGCCGAAGAATTTTCCACCGCCGCCCCGGTCTCCCTCTACGGCTCCACCAAACTCGCCAGCGAAGCCCTCGCCCTCGAATACGGCGAGACCTTCGCCTTTCCCGTCTTCATCAACCGCTGCGGCGTCCTCGCTGGCGCCGGCCAGTTCGGCCGCGCCGACCAGGGCATCTTCGCCTATTGGCTCAACGCCCACCTGCACCGCCGTCCCCTTAACTACATCGGCTTCGGCGGCCACGGCCACCAGGTCCGCGATTGCCTCCACCCGCGGGATCTCGCCCCGCTCCTCGCGCAACAGTTCGCCGCGCCCACTCTCCCCGCCGCCGACCGCATCGCCAATTTCTCCGGCGGCGCCGCCTCCGCGATGTCGCTCCGCCAACTCACCGATTGGTGCGATTCCCAGTTCGGCCCCCACCCCATCGCCGCCGACCCCACGCCCCGCCCCTTCGACATTCCGTGGATGGTCCTCGACTCCGCCAAAGCCGCGCGCCTCTGGAAATGGCGCCCGCAAACGCCCACCGCCGCCATCCTCGAGGAAATCGCCACCCACGCCCGCGCGCACCCCACGTGGCTCGATCTCTCCGCCCCGCTCTGACCCTCGTTCTCGTTCGCTCCGCCCCCCCCGTCTTCCCTGCCCCCCGTCTTCCGTGTCATCCGCGCCACCCGTCCCCCTCACGCTCTTCTCCGTCGTCATTCCCGCGCGCGACGAAGAGGCCTCCCTCCCGCCCACCCTCCGCGCCCTCCACGCCGAGTTCACCCGCGCCGGCATCCCCCACGAACTCATCGTCGTCGACGACGGTTCCAAGGACTCCACCTGGTCCGTCCTCCAGTCGCTCCGCGCCGAAATCCCCACCCTCGCCCCCGTCCAAAATCCCGGCCCCCACGGCTTCGGCCGCGCGATCGTTTACGGCCTGAACCATCTGCGCGGCGACGCCGTCGTCATCATGATGGCCGACGCCTCCGACTCCCCCGCCGACGCCGTCCGCTACTGGCAACTGCTCAACGAGGGCTACGAATGCGCCTTCGGCAGCCGCTTCATCCGCGGCGGCCGCGTCCTCGACTACCCGCGCGTCAAACTCCTCGTCAACCGCCTCGCCAATCTCTTCATCCGCGTCCTCTTCCGCCACGGCCTCAACGACACCACCAACGCCTTCAAAGCCTACCGCCGCCACGTCATCGAAGGCTGCCGCCCCCTCATCGCGCCCCATTTCAATCTCACCGTCGAACTCCCCCTCAAAGCCATCGTCCGCGGTTATTCCTGGGCCCTGACGCCGATCTCCTGGGAAAACCGCAAACACGGCGTCGCCAAACTCAAAATCAAGGAAATGGGCAGCCGCTACTTTTTCATCTGCATGTATGTCTGGCTGGAAAAATACTTCAGCCGCGGCGACTACCGTCGCCGCTAATCCCCCCCCGCCCGCGCCGACGCCGAATCGTTGCCGTGGCCCCCACACTCGGCACTGGACTTGGCGCATAATTCCGCGAAAAAAAACGCCTCCGTCCCACCTCCGTCGGACTCTCTCACCATGACCACCACACCACGTTCCTCGTTGACGACGACCGCCCGCTTCCTGCGCGCGCTCATCGTGCTCCTCGGCCTGGCCTTCGCGCCAATTGCCTTCGCCCAAGGTATTGTCACCGCCGGTATCACCGGCACCGTTCGCGACACCGGCGGCAAGCCGATCTCCGGCGTGTCCGTCACGGCCACCCACACCCCGACCGGCACGGCCTACACCGCCGCCACCAGCGACACCGGCCGCTACAACTTCCGCGGCCTCATCGCCGGCGGACCCTACACCGTTTCCGCCACCGGCGCCTCGATCAAGTCCGCCGAGCGCACCGACCTCACCACCCAGATCGGCACCGATCTCGAGGTGAACCTCGCCGTCTCCACTTCCGGCGACATTGTCGCCCTCGAAAAATTCACCGTCAGAGGCGAGTCCAACGAACTCGACGCGTCCGCCACGGGCGCCGGCAGTCTCCTCAACCAGGCCCGCCTCGCCGCCAAGCCCACCACCCAGCGGTCCTTCGCCGACGTGATCAGCGCCTCCCCGTTCGTCACCCTGCGCTCCATGTCGAGCGCCAACGACCGCGAAGAAGCCCACATCACCGCCCTCGGCCAAAACAACCGCTACAACTCCATCCTCATCGACGGCGCCCGCATCAACGATCAGTTCGGCCTCAACGGCACCGGTCTCGCCTCCTTCTTCAATCCCCTCTCCATCGACACGCTCGAGCAGCTGTCCGTGCAAGTTTCGCCCTACGACGCGCGCGAGAGCGGCTTCACCGGCGCCTCCATCAACGCCGTCACCAAGAGCGGCACCAACCAGTTCCACGGTTCCGCCTACTACCTTCTTTCCCGCGACCAGATCTTCGGCCTCCGCGGCCAGGGTCCCGACATCGCCCCCGGCTTGACCCAGGGCCGCGTCCCCGCCCTCAAGCGCACCACCTGGGGCGCCACCCTCGGCGGCCCGATCATCCAGAACAAACTCTTCTTTTTCCTGAACTACGAAAAATTCAGCCGCATCACCGCCCCCGCCCAGGCCGGCTTCACGCCCACCGCCGCCACCGTCGCGGCCGTCGATGCCCGCCTCGCCCAGATCAACACCCAAAGCGGCAAAACGTCCCCGTGGGGCGTCATCGGCGGCAACGCCACCAACGAAGCCGAGGACGAAAAGAAACTCGCCAAGATCGACTGGAATATCGTGACCGGCCAGCGCCTCTCCGTTCGCTACAGCGAGACCGAAGGCACCGTCCCCCAATTCGGCAGCTACGCCTCCACCACCTTCAACGGCGTCACCCTCGCCGGCGGCGCCACCACCGCCTACACTTCGAATTTCTACGCCCAGGGCCGCAAAGAAAAAACCCTCGCCACCTCTCTCTTCAGCCAGTGGTCGCCCAGCTTTAAAACCGAAGTCCGCTTCAACACCATCCAACAGGATCAGCTCACGCCCACCGTCGCCACGCTCCCCGAAATCCACGTCTTCGGCTTGCCCGGCCTCGACCGCGGCGGCGCCGCCGTCACCAACGGCGTGCTCGTCGTCGGCACCGACCAGTTCCGCCAGGGCAACCAAGTCTTCGTCGACACCAAGAGCTACAGCGCCACCGGCGATTACTTCTGGAAGAACTTCACCTTCTCGGGCGGTTTCGACCGCGAAGAAAACGACTACTTCAACCTCTTCCGCGCCGGCTCCTACGGCCTCTTCGATTTCGCCAACCTCGGCGCCTTCCAGGCCGACACCATCACCTCGTTTAGCCGCGCCTTCTACGTCAACGGCACCCCGCCCGCCGATGTCAGCAAATCCGCCGTCACCGGCCTCTTCGGCCAGGCCAAATGGACCGTCTCCAACCACCTGACGCTCCTCGCCGGCCTCCGCTACGACATGGTCGCCAGCGGCACGCGGCCTCCGTTCAACCAGCTCTTCCTCGACCGCTTCGGCTACCGCAACGACGGCACCGTCGACGGCACCTCGACCGTTTCGCCCCGCGTCAGCTTCAATTGGGCCCCCACCGAAGATCGCTCCGTCCAGTTCCGCGGCGGCGTCGGCCACTTCCTCGGCCGCGCTCCCTGGGTCTTCTTCTCCAACTCCTACTCGAATCCCGGCATCGGCCGCTTCAACATCACGACCCCGCCCGCCGGCCTCGTGCCCTACCTCCAAACCACGTTCGACCCCGCGAACGCCATCGGCTCCGCCCCCTCCATCCCCGCCGGCGGTCGCTACGAAATCAATCTCAGCGACGACAAGATCAAGCTCCCGTCCGTCTGGCGCGGCAACCTCGCCGTCGAGCGCAAACTCGCCCTCTTCGATTCGATCCTCTCCGTCGAACTCGTCCAGACCTACAACGACAAGACCCTGTTCGTCACCAACGACAACCTCCGCCCGACGACCCTCGGCGCCGACGGCCGCCAGCGTTTCGCCGGCAACCCGAGCACCGCCGCCAACGCCCGCTTCCCCGAATTCATCAACGTCTACCACGTGAGCCAACGCGCCACCGGCGAATCCCGTTACATCACCCTCATGTGGGATCGTCCGCTGAAGGCCCAATGGGCCACCAATTTCAGCTACACCCGCGGGCGCTCCACCGAAGCCCAGGCCTTCGGCCAAACCACCGCCTCCGGCACCTGGCAACGCAACCCCGTCTTCAATCAGGGCGCCGTCGAGGAGGCTCACTCCGATTTCGAAGTCCGCGATCGCGTCCAACTCACCCTCACCCGCGAGTTCGAATTCAAGAAAAAATGGAAGACCCTCACCTCCCTCTACTATGAGGGCCGCTCCGGCAACCCGTTCAGCTACGTCTACAACACCGATCTCAACGGCGACAGCCGCGCCGACAACGACCTCGTCGCCGTCCCCACCGATGCCAGCGATGCCCGCTTCGACTTCTCCGGCATGAACGCCACCACCCAGGCCGCCTACTTCAAGTTCATCGGCGACCGCGGGCTGGCCAAATACGCCGGCGGCGTTGCCCCCAAGAACGCGTTCGTCCAACCGTGGGTCAACCGCCTCGACCTGAAGATCTCCCAGACGATCCCGCTCCACTCGCGCGTCCAACTCGAAGTCTTCGCCGACTTCGTCAACTTCGGCTCCTTCCTGAGCAAAAAACTCTTCAACTACTACGAAGAGCCGATTCTGATCAGCAACGACGTCTTCCGCCGTCTCAACCTCGGTGGCGCCTCCTACACCGCCGCCGGCAAGATTGCGCCCACCTTCAACTCCCCCGTTCCGAACAGCAACTTCGTCCTCGAGAACGTCCAGTCGCGTTGGCGCCTCCAATTCGGCGCCAAATTGAAATTCTAACCCGCAGCCCGGGCGGCCCGCCCGCCCGCCGCTTCCCCTCGGTACCCACCGCCACGCCCACTCGGGCGTGGCGGTTTTTTTCCCGCCCTTGTCCGCGCGAAGCGCGCCGCGACGCAGCGATCCAGCGGACTTAGACCAAGGTCTCGTCTGTTCCAGACTTTGCCTTTGTCGGACCGCCCGGTGGGCGGGCAACCCGGCCACCGGCCGGGCCTACCCTCAAAAAACAAAGGACGTTGGTATTATCCCCCCCGGAAAAAACCCTTGTTCCCCCGTCCCCGCCCCTCTTTCCTTCCCGCCTCTATGATTTACCTGCTCGGAGGTTCCGGTTACGTCGGCCAAGCTTATCAGGCGCTGCTCACCCGCAAGGGCATCCCTTTTCGCAATCTGCGCCGCGCCGACGTCGATTACGCCAACCCGGCCGTCCTCCGCGCCGCCCTCCTCCGCGACAAACCCGAGTTCCTCATCAACGCCGCCGGTTACACGGGCAAACCCAACGTCGACGCCTGCGAACTCCACAAGACCGAGTGCCTCTTCGGCAACGGCGTCTTCCCCGGCCTCGTCGCCCAGGCCTGCACCGACGCCGGCGTTCCGTGGGGCCACGTCTCCTCCGGCTGCATCTACACCGGCTCCCGCCCCGACGGCACCGGCTTCAGCGAAACCGACACCCCCAACTTCACCTTCCGCACCAACAACTGCTCTTTCTACAGCGGCACCAAGGCCCTCGGCGAAGAGGTCCTCGCCGGCACGCCCAACGTCTTCACCTGGCGGCTGCGCATCCCGTTCAACGAGGTCGAAAACCCCCGCAACTACCTCACCAAGTTGATGCGCTACCAAACCCTCCTCGCCGCCGAAAACTCCATTTCCCAGCTCGAGGAATTCGTCGCCGCCACCTTCGCCTGCTGGGAAAAACGCGTCCCCTTCGGCACCTACAACGTCACCAACCCCGGCCACGTCACCACCCACGAAGTCGTCGACCTCATCCTCAAGAGCGGCGTCTGCCCCAAGCATTACGTCTTCTTCAAAGACGAATCCGACTTCATGCACACCGCGGCGAAGACCCCGCGCTCCAACTGCGTGATGACCTCCGCCAAGCTCGCCTCCGTCGGCATCGTCATGACCGAGGTCCACGAAGCCGTCGCCCGCGACCTCGCCCGCTGGAAAAAAGCCGCCGCCTAATCCCTCCGCCCCTCCCGCTCTCCGCTCTTCGCTCCCAGCTCCACATGAACCTTCTCGTCACCGGCGGCGCCGGCTTCATCGGCAGCAACTTCATCCGCCAGCGCCTCACCGAGGCCGGCTCCCCGCTGACGCGCCTCGTCAACCTCGACGCCCTCACCTACGCCGGCAACCCCGCCAACCTCGCCGATCTCGCCGCCGACCCGCGCTACGTTTTCGCCCACGGCGATATCGGCGACACCGCCCTCGTCACCCGCCTCCTCGCCGAGCACGCGATCGACGCCATCGTCAACTTCGCCGCCGAATCCCACGTCGACCGCTCCATCGATTCCCCCGAGCCGTTCATCCAAACCAACGTCGTCGGCACCCTCCGCCTCCTCAACTGCGCCCGCCTCTACTGGACGAAACTCCCCGCGCCCCGCAAATCCGCCTTCCGCTTCCTCCACGTCTCCACCGACGAGGTCTACGGCACCCTCTCCCTCACCGACCCCGCCTTCACCGAAGCCACCCCCTTCGCCCCCAACTCCCCCTACGCCGCCTCCAAGGCCTCCAGCGACCACCTCGTCCGCTCCTTCCAGCACACCTACCACTTCCCGACTCTCACGACGAACTGCTCGAACAACTACGGCCCGTATCACTTCCCGGAAAAACTCATTCCGCTCGTCATTCTCAACGCCCTCGAGGGCAAAAATCTCCCCGTCTACGGCGACGGCATGCAGATCCGCGACTGGCTCTACGTCGAGGACCACGCGGCCGCCATCTGGCTCGTCCTCCAAAAAGGCCGCGTCGGCGAGACCTACAACATCGGCGGGCTGAACGAAAAACCGAACATCGAAATCGTTAACACCATCTGCGCCCTCCTCGACCAAAAGGCCCCCCGCGCCGACGGCCAACCCTACGCCGCGCAGATCACCTACGTCGCCGACCGCCCCGGCCACGACCGCCGCTACGCCATCGACTGCACGAAGCTCCAGACCGAACTCGGCTGGGCCCCGCAGGAAAACTTCACCACCGGCATCGCGAAAACCGTCGACTGGTATCTCACCCACCGCAGCTGGGCCGCCGACATCACCGCCAAGAAATACGCCCGCGAACGCCTGGGTGTCGCCAAGTAAGAACCCCTCCTATGAATCGAAAAGGCATCATCCTCGCCGGCGGCTCCGGCACGCGCCTCTGGCCCCTCACCATCGCTGTCTCCAAACAGCTGATGCCCGTCTACGACAAGCCGATGATCTACTATCCGCTGTCGGTCCTCATGCTCGCCGGCATCCGCGAGATCCTCGTCATCTCCACCCCCACCGACCTCCCCCTTTTCCGAAAACTCCTCGGCGACGGCACCAACCTCGGCCTCACCCTCTCCTACGCCGAGCAGCCCAGTCCCGACGGCCTCGCCCAGGCCTTCCACATCGCCGGTGACACCGGCTTCCTGACCGGCGCCGAACCCTCCGCGCTCGTCCTCGGCGACAACCTTTTCTACGGCCACGACTTCACCCGTTCCCTCGAAGCCGCCGGCGCCCGCACCGACGGCGCCACCATCTTCGGCTATCACGTCTCCGACCCCACGAGCTACGGCGTCGTCGAATTCGCCCCCGACGGACGCGTCCTTTCCCTCGAGGAAAAACCGGCGCAACCGAAATCCAACTACGCGATTCCCGGCATTTATTTCTACGACGCCGACGTCGTCAAAATCTCCCGCACCCTCCGGCCCTCCAAGCGCGGCGAACTCGAGATCACCGACCTCAACCGCCTCTACCTCGACGCCGGCAAACTCCGCGTCGAACTCCTCGGCCGCGGCACCGCTTGGCTCGACACCGGCACCCACGACTCCCTCCTCGAAGCCGCCCAGTTCGTCTCCGTCATCGAAAACCGCCAGGGCCTGAAGATCGCCTGCCTCGAAGAAATCGCCTTCCGCAAGGGCTGGATCGACCGCGCGGGCCTCGACGCCAACATCACCCGCCTCGGCAAATCCTCCTACGGCGCCTACCTCCGCCGCCTCGCCGCCGAAGCGTAACCCGGGCGGGTCTCCCCCCCCGCCCTTTTTCGGGCATTCCTCGGCCCAGTCTTGCCGTCTGCCCCGCCCCCCTCTCACGCTCCCCTCGCGTGCAGGTCAGTTTCATCATTCCCCTTTTCAACAACCTCGCGCTCACCCGCGCCTGCGTGGCGAGCCTCCAGGCCACGCTCCCCTCCGGTCTCTCCCACGAAATCATTTTCGTCGACGACGGCAGCACCGACGACACCCGTTCCTGGCTCGCGACCCTCGCCCCGCCTTTTCGCGTCATCCTCAACGACCGCAATCTCGGTTACGCCGCCGCCAACAACCGCGCCGTCGCGATCGCCCGCGGCGACTTCCTCGCGCTCCTCAACAACGACCTGATTTTCCTCCCTCAGTGGCTCGAACCTCTGCTCGGCGCCCACCGCTCGCTCGCCGACCGCGCCGGCCTCATCGGCAACATCCAGCTCAACGCCCGCACCGGCATCATCGATCACACCGGGATCATCATCGGCCCCCAGGGCAAACCCGTCCACGACCGCACCCTGCCCTCGGCCGTTTCCCGCTTCCGCTCCACCGTGCGGCCCGTCCCCGCCGTCACCGGCGCCTGCGTGCTCGTCGAACGCTCCCTCTGGCAACACCTCGGCGGCTTCGACGAGGGCTACGTCAACGGCGGCGAAGACGTCGACCTCTGCTTTCGCGCCCGCGCCCTCGGCCGCCTCAACGCCGTCGCCCTCTCCAGCGTCGTCCGCCACCACGTCAGCGCCTCCGTCGGCCGCAAACTCCGCGACGAAGAAAACTCCTGCCGCCTCGCCCGCCGCTGGCACCACGAATTCGCCACCGACGCCGGGGCGATCCGCGCGTGGTGCCGTAACCACTACGAGAAAATCCTCGCCGATCCCCGCTACGAGGACCGCGGGCTCGCCCTCCGCACCTTTCTCTTCCTGCACGGCTTCACCCGCACGCCGCCGCCCGAAGCCCTCGGCGCCCTCGCCGCCGCCCTCGCCCGCGAATTCGCCCGCTGGGAAAA
>CAJAYO010000897.1 GCA_903948415.1 uncultured Opitutia bacterium
GGCTGGTCGCCGCCAGCCCACAGAACAAACCGAGCCATGAAAATCGGACCAGCCGGAACAATAAAATAGCGTGACGCATGTTGGTAAAATTTTGAAGAGGCGCCCCCACCTCTCTCGTAGCCCACCGCCGGGGCCGCTCGCGGTGATTCAGCACCGTTCCCTGCCCCACCCGCTCAGCCGCAGGCGGAGCGCAAGGCGGCGAAAGTGGCCCCAATCGATTCAGTCTCGCGGACGGCATAGGTTCAGTGATTTCGCGAAAAAGCAGAGCTCCTCAAGCGAGCGATGCCTCGCCGAAACTCCGCTGCGTGGATACCCCACCCCACTCCAAGTGAAAACGATTGGTCATAACTCAGTCAGCTCATTCGGACGCGCGGAAACGAGGCCGGAGGCTTAGCGGATTCTTGTCCCTTTTCGGCCCAATTTTTTCTCTCTCCCAGCAGAACGGTGGGATAAATACGCATTGCATCCAGGCCCACGCCTCGCCGACCGGGCCGCCCCCACCCGATCGCGGCCTCAGACTCATCCGCCACCCCCAGCACGCCCGCCGCGACCGGGGAAATGGGTCCGGTCGCGACCCGCGCCGCGGACGGACGGGGCGCGGTGGCGTCGGCCAGACCCGCCCGCGCAAATCCGACTCCGGCTGCGGCAAGGGGAACGGCCTGCATCACGACGCTGAGGAGCCCAAGCAACAGCCGTTGAACAAATTTTTGACGTAAAGAAAGCTGCTTTCGGGACAAGGATGTGGCCATGGACTTCATTATTCTAGGGATTTCTCCTGCCCCTGTCTTCGCCAAACATTGGGGCCAATAAATATCCTCCCCAGACGCTTCGGCTCACCCTTTCGGGCGCCAGATCCGCGGGGATCCAGCGTCTACTTTAAATATTAACTAACAATCTTTTATCAAATATTAGGATCAAAAAAATAACGTCTTTTCGAGGTCGTTAGCCTGATGTTGATTCCCGACCTTAAACGCCTCTCCCGCCAGCGGGTATACCAATAATTGGGTAGCTTGGCCGGTGGTAGAAATCGGGCACCTCGTCGCTTTCAGCGCGCAAGAGGCTCGTCGAGCGTACCGGCGTTGCAGCAGCCCATGAGGAGGGTTTCGCGATGGAGCAGATGTCGCGGCATCGCCTTTTTCTGCCGAGGCGGGGCGGTTGCGACCTTCGAGAACAACGCTCCCGCAGGGTGCCGCGCACCCCGTCGACGCGCACCCCGCCCCGCCCCTCTCCTCCTCCGCACACTTGCGCCAAAATTAAACGCCGCTCCCCGTCAGCGCCCGGCCGTAAACAGCAAGCTCCCCGCAAACGCCAGAAACACCGCGCCGAGCACGCGATCGATCCAGTGACCGTGCCGCAGAAAATTCCGCCGCACATCCGCCCGGGTGAAGCCCACCGACACAAGGGCAAACCACGCCATCGTCACCCCCGTCATCCACACACCGTAGGCCGCCTGCACCAGCTTCGGGGTCTGCGGACTCACGATCATCACGAACAGCGAAATAAAAAACAGCGTCGCCTTCGGGTTGAGCGCGTTCGTCAAAAAACCCGTCGCAAACGCCGCCCTCGCCGTGGGCAACCCGGCGGCGCCCACCGCGCCCGCTCCGCCCGCTCCACCCGCAACGTCCGCCGGCGACCGGGGTTTCGCCCGCAACGACTGCACCCCCAGCCAGGCGAGATAGGCCGCCCCCGCATATTTCACCGCGGCAAACCACCCGGGCGAGCTCTGGATCAGCAGGCCGAGCCCCAGCAGCGAATACCCGACGTGCAGCAAGATCGCCGTCCCAATGCCGATGCTCGTCAGGATCGCCGTCCGCCGCCCGAAGACCAGGCTCTGGCGCAGCACGATCGCAAAATCCGGCCCCGGGCTCGCCACCGCGATCAGATGCGTCGCCGCGACCGCGGAAAACTCGAGCCAATAACCGTGCATCGCGCGTTCCCCTCAGTCCGCGGCCTTCACAGCGCGATCAGCTTGAACGACGGGTCGGCGATCATCTGGTCGATTTGCTTTCCCTCGACGAACGACCGCACCGCCCGGCTCTCGGGAAATTTTTTCTGCGCCCGGGCGAGCACGCTCCGCGCGTCGTCCACGCGACCGAGCAGCGCGAGCACGTAGACCTGCTGCAGCCACGGCCCCGGGTCCGGCGCCGCGCCCGCGTTCGCGCCCGCGTTCGCCGCGGCCCCTTCATAGGCCTTCAACGCGCCCTTATACGCCGTGCGCGCCGCATCCTTTTTCCCCAACCGCACGCGGATCGAACCCAGGTCCACCCAATATTTCCCGGTGTCCGGGCAAAGGTCCGCCGCCTTTGCGATCAGACCTTCCGCGCGCGCGAGGTCCTTCAGTTGCAGGGCAAACTGCGCCTCGCTGTCGAGCGTCGCGGCCTCCTTCCGCTGCAGCGAGGTGATCTCCTTCGACTTGGGACTGCAGCCCGGCGTCCCGCACAGGACGACAACGGCCAGGCTGAAAAACACGCGCGTTTTCATGGTGATGCTCCCATTGCGAGCAGTTGCCCGCGGATCGTCAATCCTGCCGGCACCCCGCGGCGGAGCCCGCGGCCCGGCCACCGCTCACATGTCCGGCGGCACGTTGGCGATGGCCTCCTCGATTGTCGTGAGCCCCATCTTCACCTTCAAAATGCTGTCCTGGTGCAGCGTCTTCATCCCGTTGCGCTGCGCGATTTTTTTCAACTCCGCCGATTCGACCTCCTTGTTGATCGCCGCGACCAGTTCCTCGTTGCTGACCATCAACTCATGGATGCCCACGCGGCCCTTGTAGCCGCTGCCCCCGCACTTCGGGCAACCCTTCAGGTTCGGCTTGAAAATCGGCCCGCTCCACCCGATCGCCCGCTGCATGATTTCTTCCTCGCGCCCTTCCGGCGTATAGGGGACGCGGCAGGTCTTGCACACCCGGCGCATCAGGCGCTGCGCGCACACGCACAGCAACGACGACGACACCATAAACGACTCCACCCCCATCTCCGTGAGACGCGAGATCGTCGTCGGCGCGTCGTTGGTGTGGAGCGTCGAGATCAGCAAGTGACCGGTGAGCGCGGCCTCGACCGCGATGCCGGCCGTTTCCTTGTCGCGGATTTCGCCGACCAGAATAATGTCGGGATCCTGCCGGAGAAACGCCCGCAGGGCCGTCGCAAACGTCAGCCCGATCTGCCGGTGCATCTGCATCTGGTTCAGGCCGGGGAGCGTGTATTCGATCGGGTCCTCCGCCGTGCGGATGACGATGTCCGGCGTGTTGATCTCGTTGAGCGCCGAATAGAGCGTCATCGACTTGCCGGAGCCGGTCGGGCCGCAGTGCAAAATCATCCCGTAGGGCTGGCGGATGCACTCGCGGTACTTCTCGAGATTTTCCTCCGAGAAACCGAGCGCCGGCAGCGGCAGCGTCGTCTTCTGCTTGTCGAGAATACGCATCACGATGCCCTCGCCGTGATTGAGCGGCGCGGTCGAGACGCGCAAATCGAGATCGATGTTCTTCTTCGTGTATTGCTTGAAAATAATACGGCCGTCCTGCGGCATCCGGCGCTCGGAGATGTCGAGGTTGCACATGATCTTCAGCCGCGCGATCAGCGCCGGGCCGACCTTCTTCGGCAACCGCAGCTTCTCGTGGCAGATGCCGTCGATGCGGTTGCGGACGATGATTTCCTTCTCCTGCGGCTCGATGTGGATGTCGCTCGTGCCGGCGAAATACGCGTCCTCGATGATCCGGTTCGCGAGCTGGATGATCGGGCCGGACTCCTCGTTGACCTCCTCCTCCTTCAGTTCCCCTTCGGCATGACCTTCGCCGTATTCGGCGCCGATCTGCATGATCACGTCGTCGAAGCCGCCGCCCCCGCGGTCCTGGCCCTTGACGAACTTGTCGCGGATGTCCTTTTCGCGCGCCAGCAGGCGCACGACGCGCTTGCCCGTCATCTCCTGAATCTTCGTCGGCAGCGTGACCTCGAACGGATTCGCAAACGCCACCAGCAGCATCTCGCCCACCTGCCCGACCGGCAGCACAAGGTTTTCCTTGCAGAAATCCTCCGGGATGCGCTCGAACGTCTGCGGGCTCAGCCGGTAATGCGCCACGTTGAAGGGCGAAAGGTTCAACGCGCGCGACTTCGCCACGAGGCACTGGAACGCCGTGACCTTGAACTCCTCCTGCAGCAGCTTGTCGAGCGCGTCGCCGCTGAGGTCCTCCGGCCGCGCGGACAGCGCCGCGCGCTGGTCGCCGTCGAGCCGGCCCATGTCCACGAGCTTCGCCACAATCTGCAGCTGGATTTTTCCGAGAGGCATGGTCGGTTATTTCGCCGGCACGGGCACCGGAATCGCCACCGGCAAAATGGGCGCGGTGGAGTGGTCCACCGGCAGCTTTTCGAGGTAGTCGGCGATGCCTTCCAACGTCGTGCCGAACCAGATGATCGGACCGCCGAGCTGTTTCTCCCAAAACACCCGCACCGCCGGGCTCAGATAATAGGCGGTCGCCACGAAGTGAAACTCCTCCTCGCGGTCAAACGGCACCGACCACGTCGCCCAGCACGCGCCGACGTCCAAGCCCTTCTTCGAATCGTCCGGCACCTCGTAGTCGCGCAAATCCACCAGCCCCACGCCTTCGCTCTCCACGAGATGGTGCAACACGTCGTCCTCCTTCAGCACCTTCATGTCGAACGCCAGAATCCCCAAGATCGTGCTCTGCCGCAACTGCTCCGTCGCCACGATCTCGATCAGTTTCTCGTTCGCCGTCTCCAGATCCTCGATTTTCACGAGGTTGTGCTCCACGAGATTCGCCCCCAACAACCGGTTGGCGCGCATCATCAGGGGACGGTGTTCCTTCGACATGGGACGGAATTTTTGGCTCAGACCGCGGCTTCAGACGACTTTTTTTCCTGGGCGCGGAACTTGGTGACCCGTTTTAACAGTTCTTTCTTAAGTTTATCGAGGCCCGCCGCCGTGAGACAGGAAATCTCGATCGTCTCGGCCGTCTTGTAACGGGTCTTGAATTTCTTGAGCTGGGCGGCCGCCTCCGGGACATCCATCTTGTTGGCCACGACCAGGCGCGGCTTCTTCAGCAACGCCGGATCGTAGAGTTTCAGTTCGTTGAGGAGGTGCTTGTAATCGTCGCGCGGGTCGCGCGCATCGGTGCCGGCCATGTCGACGAGGAAAATCAGCAGCGCGCAGCGCTCGATGTGCCGCAAAAACCGATGGCCGAGGCCGCGGTTGTCGTGCGCCCCTTCGATCAGCCCGGGCACGTCCGCCAGGAGCAGACGCTTGGTGCCTTTCACCTCGTCGGAATAATCGATCACGCCGATCTGCGGATGCAGCGTCGTGAACGGATACGCGGCCGTCTTCGGACGCGCCTTCGTGATCCGGGTCGTGAGCGACGATTTGCCCGCGTTCGGGAAACCCACCAGCCCCACGTCCGCAATGCTCTTCAGGATGAGCCGATATTCGCCGCGCTGGCCGTCGAGTCCGGGATTGGCCCGCTTCGGCGCCCGGTGCGTCGAGGTCTTGAAGTGCGTGTTGCCCCACCCGCCGTTGCCGCCTTTGCACAGGACCACGCGCTGGCCGTCCTCGACGATTTCGGCGACGGGCTTGTCCGTGGCCAGATCGATGACGATCGTGCCGAGCGGCATCCGCATCTCGCACGGCTTGCCGTCGCGACCGTGGCAATCGGCCCCCTGGCCGTGTTCGCCGCGCTCGCCGCGCCAGTGGGGCTGAAACTTGTAATCCACGAGATTGTTCGTGTTCACGTCGCCGATCAGCACGACGTCGCCCCCGCGGCCGCCGTCGCCGCCGTTGGGTCCGCCCCAGGGCTCGTATTTTTCCCGGCGGAAGCTGATACAGCCCCGCCCGCCGTCACCGGCCGACAATTTCACAGTGCATTCGTCAACAAACATGGGTTCACCATGCAGAAGCCCGCGCGTTTGCCAAGGGATGGATTCCAAACGGGCCGCGCGAAAGGCGGCCGGCCCCGCAAGTTACCGCTCGCCACGGGGCGGGAAACAAAACGATTCCCTCCCCCACTTTGACTTTCCCACGATGACCACTCGCTGCGCGAGCGAACCCATCCCGCTCCACCCGCCCGCCCGCTCCCGCCGGCACCGGCTTACGATCCGGCGCTTCCTCGCGGCCTCGTGGGTGCGGGTGTTTCACCTTCAGTCGCGCGCGCCGTCGCCGCTCGGACCAGGGCGGACCCCGCTCTCGGCCAACGGCGCCCTCGCGATGACGCGGTTGTTCCACC
>CAJAYO010000898.1 GCA_903948415.1 uncultured Opitutia bacterium
CCCCCAACCCGTAGGCCGCCAGCTCGCTGGCGCTCCCCCGCCCCTCTCCCCCCATCCCCCTCCCCCCGCCCGCCGGTCTCCCGCCACCTCCCGCCGGCGGTTTCGCCTCGCCCGAGGGTCATTCCCCCGACCGTCGCTCCCCGACCGCCCCGTTTCTTCTTTCCGCCCTTTCTGCTTTCTGCCGTTTTAGCGCATGCTCCTCAGCATCGTCGTTCCCGTCTACAAGGAGGAAAAAAACATCCCGGAATTCCTCCGCCGCCTCCGCCCGATCCTCTCCGGCGTCACGGAGGACTACGAAATCATCTTCTCCCTCGACCCCTCCCCCGACCGCACCGAGGACGTCATTCTCGAGGCCCGCGTCGCCGACCCGCGCATCAAACTCCTCCGTTTCTCCCGCCGCTTCGGCCAACCCATGGCCACGCTCGCCGGCCTCGAATACTCCACCGGCGAAGCCGTCGTCGCCATGGACGTCGATCTCCAGGACCCGCCCGAACTCATCCACGAAATGGTCGCCAAATGGCGCGAGGGCTACGACGTCGTGCTGCCCCAGCGCCGCGCCCGCACCGGCGAACCGTGGATCAAAACCCTCGTCGCTGCCACCGGCTACAAGGTGATCAACAAAATCGCCGATGTAAAAATCCCGCCCAACACCGGCGATTTCCGTCTCATGGCCCGCCGCGTCGTCGCCGAGGTCGTGAAACTCAAGGAGAGCCACGGCTTCCTTCGCGGCATGGTCGCCGTTGTCGGCTTCCGCCAGGCCATCATCCCCTTTGATCGCCCCGCCCGTTTTTCCGGCGAAACCAACTACAACCGCTTTTTCGGCTCCCTCCGGATCGGCTTCAACGGCATCTTCTGTTTCTCCACCTACGCGCTCACGCTGAGCACCATGTTCGGCTTCATCATCGCCGGCGGCTCCTTCCTCCTGATGGCCGTCTATCTCTTCTACAAACTCATGGGCTGGGAAATCCTCTGGGGCAATCCGACCCTCGTCATCCTCATCGCCTTCCTCGGTGGCATTCAACTGATCAGCGTCGGCATCTTGGGCGAATACATCGGCCGCATCTACGAGGAAGTCCGCGCGCGCCCGAAGTTCATCGTCGACCGCGCCGAAGGCTTCCGCCGCTAGCCGCCGCATGGAGTCCGCCCCGCCCCCTCCCCCCCTCCGGGGTGGGCCGTGCGATCCGCGCGCGGCTCCCCCTCCGCTCCCGCCCGTCCTGCCATGAACCGCCTCCTCCCCGGATGCGCCGGCCTCGCCACGTTCCTCCTGCTGGCCGTCGTCTGCCTTTGGGACTACTCCCCGCCGATCGCCGGCCCCCAGACCCTCGGCGTCACCTTTCCCTCGCCCCTCCCCGTCGGCACCAGCGAACCGCTCATCGTCACCGGCCAAACCGGCGCCGCCGACTATCTTTTCGTCCGCTACGTCGACGCCCACACCGTCACCTTCGGCTACGACAGCTGGGGCCACGGCGGCCCGACCTCCCCGCCCGTCGCCGTCACGCCCGGCCGGCCCAGCGTCCTCGAAGTTCAACTACCGTCCCTCGCCGCGATCCCCGGCAGCCCCGACCCGCCCGCCGACCTCCTCCGCGTCACCCTCGACGGCCACCCGGTGCTCGCCACCCCCGTCCGCTTTCTCTCCCGCCGCCCCCAGCACGCCTTCTTCGCCCGCAACCCCCTCGGCGGCACCTCCTGCGGCCCCACCTTCCGGGGCCAGCTCCGCCACGCCGACGGCCGCCCGCTCCTCGGCGACGCACGCGTCTATTTCACCCGCACCGACCGCCTCCGCGGCTGGCTCTGGTTCGGCCGCTGGCAGCTTCTCACCGGCCTGCTCCTCGGCGCCGCCGTCACCTGGACCCTCCGCCGCCTCTCCGTATCCCCCTCTCTCCTCCTCCCTCTCTCTCCCTCTCGCCTGCTTTCGTCCCTCCGCCCGCACCGCGCCTTTCTCCTCACCGCCGGCCTCTGCTCGGTCGCCTTCGCCGCGATGATCACGCAGGGCACCTTCCGCCTCCTCGTCCCCGAGTCGTTCGGCAACTTCTATGACTTCCAGGCGCTGAGCCTCCTCCAGGGCCGCCTCGACGTCCCCGAAGAATCCTTACAGGGCGAAGCTTTCGTCTACGCCGGGAAAATCTACGGCTATTTCGGCCTCACGCCCGCGCTGCTCCGCCTGCCCTTCGTCATCTTCGGCCTCGCCTTCGGCGAGCTCAGCCGCGCCGCCATGCTCCTCTATTACGCCGCGACGCTCGTCGGCGCCTACCGGCTGCTCCTCGACGCGTCCCGCCTGCTGCGCCCTGACCGCGCCGGGCCCGCCACCTGGCAAACCGTGCTCTTCACCGTCCATGTCGGCCTCGGCAGCACCGTCTTCTTCCTCGGCAGCCGCGCCTACATTTATCACGAAGCGATTCTCTGCGGCATCATGTTCGCCGTCTTTTCCTGCTGGTGCTCCCTCCGCCATCTCGCCCACCCCGCCGGCCGCTGGTGGCTCGGAGCGCTCCTCCTCGGCACGCTCTCCGTCCACGCCCGCCCCCCCACCGGCCTCTTCGCCCTCACCGTCCTCGGCTGCGTCGCCGCCGCCCACCTCCTCCGAGCGTGGTCGGCTCCGAAAATCATCCATCATCAATCAAAAATCATAAATCACCTGGCCATCGGCGCCCTCTCCGTCCTCGGCGTGCTCAGCTTCAACGCCCTGAGCTACGCCAAATTCCGCACCATCGAAGGCTGCCCGCTCCGCCTCAACGTCCAATACTCCCCGGCGCGCCTCGCCCCGATCGACAGCAAGCAGTTCCACGCCGCCAACATCCCCTACGGCCTCGCCTCCTACTTCACCCACCCCACCCTCGAATTCCGGTCGGGCTTCCCGTGGCTCTACCTCGGTCCGTGGATTCCCCCCAAAGCCTTCCCCTCGGCGAAACTCGACCTCCCCGACCGCACCGCCGCCCTCCCCTACGGGATGACCGGTCTCTTTGTCCTCGCTACCGTCGCCGGAGCTTGGGCCTGCCGCCATTTCCCCGCGGCCCGACCACCCCTCTTCACGCTCTGGGCCGCAGCCCTCCCCGTCACCCTCGCCCTCTCCGCCGCCATCGCCACCGCCGAACGCTACACCGGCGATTTCGTCCCCTGGCTCATCTGCGCCGGCGCCTTCGGCCTCGCCGCCCCGCTCTGGGGCCGCCTCGCCACCACCGCCCTCGCCCTCGCCACGCTCTGGGCCTGCCTCCTGACTTTCGCCCTGACACTCCACTACCAGGGCGCCATCGTTTGGGGCGTGCCCGCTGACGTCACCCAAAACTACCACCTGCTCCGCGCCCGCGTGGACGGCTTTTTCTCGGACCGCCGCCCCCCCGCCCCATGAGTGACCCCCGCCCCCATCCGCCGCGCCCCCTCCGCCGTCACCTCCCTTGGCTCGTCGGCCTCGCCACCGGCCTCGCCCTCGCCCTCTTCGGCCTCTCGCGCTCCTTCCCGCCCCTCCCCCGCGAACTCACCCTCGAGTTAAAATTCCCCTCCGGCACGCCGCCGCGCACCGAGCCCCTGGTTTCCTCCGGCGCCTTCGGCCAGGCGGATTTCCTGGTCATCAACTACCTCGACCGCACCACCGCTACGTTTGCCTACGACTACTGGGGTTTCGGCGGCCCGACCTCCGAACCCGTCACCTTCGTCCCCGGCGGCCGCCACACCCTGCGCGTCACGCTGCCGGCCTTCGATGCCCTCGTCGGCACACCCAAAACCGCCACCGCACCGCTGCGCCTCGAATTCGACGGCCGCGTCATTTTGAGCCAAGCCGTCGCGTATCACCAGCGCGCGTCCGACCACCTCTTCTTCGGCGAAAATCCCATCGGCGGCACGACGTCGGGCGGCTTCTTCCGCGGCGATATTTTCACCGCTGACCGCCGGGCCATCCGCGGCACGCCCTCCGGCTTTTTCTCCGCCCCCGCCCGCCTGCGCACCTGGCTGGCCACGAAGCCCGGCGAGGCCGTCGTCGCCGCCTTCGTCGGCCTCGCCGCCGCCTTCCTGGCCCTCCGGACCCAGCGCTGGCTCGCCGCCCGGCGCCCCTCCGCCCCCGCCGCGGCCCCGGTCTTCGCCGGCCACACCCGTCCGCCGCATGCCTGGTTCCTCGGCACCGCCGCCCTCTGCGCCCTCGCCTTCTCCGCCGTCGTCACCGGCGGCTCCTTTCGCTTCAACGTCCCCGAATCCTTCGGCAGCTTCTACGACCACCAGGCCGCCAGCTTGCTGCACGGCCGGCTCGACGTGCCCAGTGCCGCCGTCGACGGCGAGGCCTTTGCCTTCGAGGGCAAACTCTACGGCTATTTCGGCCCCACGCCCGCCCTCCTGCGCCTGCCTTTCACCCTCTTCGACCTCGCCTTCGGCCACCTCAGCCGCAGCTTTTTGCTCGCCTATTACCTGGCGTCCCTCGCCGCCGTCTACGCCCTGCTCGTCCAAGCCTCCCGCCTCCTCAGCGGGCGCCCCACCTGGCCCGCCCCCGCCGATGTCGTCCTCTTCGTCGCCAGCGCTGGCTTGGGCAGCACCCTCTTTTTCGTCAGCAGCCGCGCTTACATTTATCACGAAGCCATCGCCTGCGGCGTCGCCTTCGCCCTCTGGAGCGCGTGGGCCTCCCTCCAATGGCTCGCCGCCCCCCGCTCCCGCGCCTGGCTGGGCGCCCTCCTCCTCGGCACCCTCTCCGTCCATGCCCGCCCCCCCGTCGGCCTCTTCGCCCTCTCCCTCCTCGGCTGTGTCGCCGCCGTCCACCTCTGGTCCCAACGCCAGGCCGGCCCCCGCGCCTGGCTCCGCCCGATCGCGATCGGGCTCCTCTCCGTCTCCGGCGTCCTCAGCTTCAACGGCCTCAGCTACCTGAAATTCAAATCCTTCGACGGCGCGCCCCTCAAATACCACGTCCAATACCACCCCGAACGTCTCGCCCGCATCGACGGCAAAAATTTTCACCTCGCGAACTTCCGCTACAACTTCGACGGCTACGTCTGGCGCCCCACCTTCCTCTTCCGCCCCACCTTCCCCTACTTCTTCATCGAGGGCCGCAACCCCAACGACTACCCCCGCGCCAAAATCGACCTCGCCGAGCCCACCCTCGCCCTCCCCTACGCCATGCCCGGCCTCGTCGTCCTCGCGTTCGCCGGCGGCCTGTTCGCCCTCGTCCGTTGGCCCGCCGCCCGCCGCCCCCTCGGCGTCCTCGCCGTCGCCGCCCTCCCCATGACCGCCGCCCTCTTCATGGCCGTCGCCATCTCCCAACGCTACACCGCCGATTTCTGCCCCGCCTTGCTCATCGCCGCCGCCTTCGGTCTCGCCTCCGCCGAACTCCTGCCCCGCCCCCTCCACCGCCCACTCCGCCTCGGTCTCGCCGGCCTCACCCTCCTCTCCCTGCTGATCACCGCCGCCATCACCCTCCATTACCAGGGCGAAGGCGTCTGGGGCGTCCCTAAAGACGTCACCGACCAATATCAGGCGTTGAGAAAAACCGTGGACACCGTCTTAGGATTCAACCGCCCATGACCACCGACCGTAAACCGCGCGCCCTCATCTTCATCGTCGCCTACTACGCCGAATCGACGATCCTCGAGGTCCTCCGCCGCATCCCCGCGCTCGACGGCTACGACACCGAGGTCCTCATCATCGACGACTGCTCCGGCGACGCCACCTACGCCCTCTCCGACGGCCTCCGCCGCCTCGGCACCTACCGCCACAAACTCACCGTCCTCACCAACCCCGTCAACCAGGGCTACGGCGGCAACCAAAAACTCGGCTACCATTACGCGCTCGAACAGGGCTTCGATTACGTCGCCCTCCTCCACGGCGACGCCCAATACGCCCCCGAGATGCTCCCCGACCTCTTCGCGCCCCTCGCCGCCGGCACCGCCGACGTCGTCCTCGGCTCGCGCATGCTCACCCCCGGCGACGCCCGCAAGGGCGGCATGCCTCTCTACAAATGGGTCGGCAACAAAACCCTCACCACCTACCAAAACCTCGTCCTCCGCTCCTCCCTCGCCGAGTTCCACACCGGCTACAAGGCCTACACCACCGCCTCCCTCCGCCGCATCCCCTTCGAACTCAACTCGAACGTCTTTCACTTCGACACCGAGATCATCATCCAATTCCTGCGCTCCCGCGCCCGCATCACCGAGGTCGCGATTCCCACCCACTACGGCAACGAAATCTGCCGCGTCGACGGCCTCCGCTACGCCCTGGACGTCGTCAACGCCTCCACCGTCGCCCTCCTCCAGGACTACGGCCTCGTCTACCGCCGCAACTTCGACATCCAATCCCTCGTCGACGACAACAAGCACTACCTCCCCAAAACCACCTTCGCCAGCACCCACTCCTCCGCCCTCGCCGCCATCCCCGCCGGCGCCACCGTGATGGACGTCGGCTGCGGCCCCGGCCACCTCTGCGCCCCCCTCCGCCAACTCGGCTGCCGCGTCATCGGCGTCGACCAGTTCCGCCCCGACGACACCTCCGCCTTCGACGAATTCCACGTCACCGACCTCAACGCGAATCCCTTCCCCCGCCCCCTCGACGACGTCCAGGTCATTCTCATCCTCGACGTCATCGAGCACCTCGCGTCCCCCGAAAAATTCTGCGACGAACTCCGCCGCCGCGCCCAGTCGAACCTCACCGTCAAGATCGTCATCTCTACCGGCAACATCGGCTTCTGCGTCACCCGCCTCATGCTCTTCCTCGGCCAGTTCAACTACAACAAACGCGGCATCCTCGACCTCACCCACACCCGCCTCTTCACCTTCTCCTCCCTGCGCCGGCTCCTCCAGGAACAGGGCTTCGCCATCGAGCAAGAACGCGGCATCCCCGCCCCCGTCCCCCTCGTGGTAAAGAGCCCCGGCGGGCAGAACTTCCTCCTGGGCCTGCAGGCCTTCCTCCTCAAAATCTCCCGCGGACTCGTCGCGTATCAGATGTTCATGGTCGTCCGCCCGCTCCCCACCATCGAGAAACTCATGGGCGACGCCCACCGCCACTCCGCCGCGAAATCCGCCACCGCTGAACCGTCCCCCGCCGCTCGCGGCTAACGTTGCGCGCTTCGCCGATCAGGCGACGCCCACCCCTCCGCTCTCCGCCCTCCGCCCAATCGATCAGCGCCGCTGGGCGGTGCTTCCCTCCGCCGGAGCGCCGGTGCCCCCCCCCCGCCGCCCTGCGCTTCGCCCTTCGCCCTCCCCGTGAACCGCGGCCCGCTCCTCCCCCGCCTCCTCGCCGCCCTCGCGCTCGGCCTCGCCCTCGCTGCGCTCTGCCTGCGCCATCACTCCCCGCCCCTCCCCCACCCGCTCACCGTCGACCTCGTCCTCCACCGCGGCACTCCCGGCCAATCGGAGCCCCTCATCACCTCCGGCCGCCCGCTCTTCGGCGACTTCCTGATCGCGCGCTACCTCGACGAAACGACCGTCGTTTTCGGCTACAATAGCTGGGGCCATCCCGGCCACCTCTCCACGACGCCCATCACCCTCACCCCGGGCCAACCGCTCCGCCTGCAGATTGAAATGCCCGCCCTCCACCAGATGCGCGGCCGCTTTTCCGATCCCCCCGGCCGCATTCGCGTCACCTGCGAGGGCGTCCTCGCCTTCGCCCTCACCGACCACTATTTTTTCCGCCAGCCGCTCGAAATCTACCTCGGCGAGAATCCCCTCGGCGGCACCGCGAGCGATCCGCATCTCCGCGGCCAACTCCTCGCTCCGGACGGCCGCGAACTCCGCGGCGACCCCACCCAGTTTTTCACGGCCCGCGAGCGCCTCGCCGGCTGGCTCACCCACAGTCGCCAAAAATACGCCGTCCTCCTCGCCGCCCTCGCCGTGCTCGCCGGCTGGATACCCCTCCGCTGGTTCCGCCCCGCAGCGCTCCGCGAGGCCTTCGCGGCCCTCCGCCGCGCCCTCGCCCCTCACCGCTGGTTCGCCGGCACCGCCGCCGTGGCCACGCTCGCGTTCACCGGGATGGTCACCCAGGGCACGCTCCAGTTCGACGTCACCGAGCAGCTCGGCTCCTTCTACGACTACCAGGCCGACAGCCTCCGCCACGGCCGGCTCGACGTCACGGAGGACGCCATCGGCGGCGAAGCCTTCGTCGTCGCCGGCAAACTCTACGGCTACTTTGGCCCCACGCCTGCCCTGCTCCGGCTCCCCTTCGTTCTCTTCGATTTTGCCTTCGGCAACCTCACCCGCGCCTTCTTCGTCGGCTACTTCCTCGCCGCCCTGATCGCGGCCTATGCCCTCCTCCGCCACGCCTGTCGCCTCGTTGCTCCCGCCGCCGTCCCCTCGCCCGCCGCCGTCGTTTTCCTCACCGCCAACCTCGGCCTCGGCAGCACCCTGTTCTTCCTCGGCAGCCGCGCCTACGTTTATCACGAGGCCATTTTCTGCGGCGTCACCTTCGCCCTCTTCGCCTGCCTGTTCGCCCTCCGCCACCTCGCCACCCCCACCGGCCGCTGGTGGCTCGCCTCGCTCCTCTGCGCCGTACTCTCCCTCCACGCCCGCCCGCCCACCGGCCTCTTCGCCCTCACGTTCCTCGGCTGCGTCGCCGCCACCCTCCTCGGGGCCGCGCTCCGTCCTCTGTCCTCCGTCTTCCGTCCTCTGTCCTCCGTCTTCCGTCCTCCGTCCTCCGTCTTCCGTCCTCTCGCCCTCGGTCTCGCCTGCGTCCTCGCCGTCTTCACCTTTAACGGCCTCGGCTACCTCAAATTCGGCACCTTCGAGGGCGCCCCGCTCCGCTTCAGCCGCCCCTACGACGCCGCCCGCCTCGCCCACATCGACGGCCAGAGCTTCCACGCCGCCAACGTCCCCTACGGTGCCTACACCTATTTCGTCCGCCCCAATCTCCGCTTCGAACCCCTCTTCCCCTTTGTCTACCTCGGCTCGCCCACGCCCGGACGCGAATTCCCCGCCGCCAAACTCGACCTCCCCGACCACACCCTCGCCATCCCCTTTGCGATGCCCGGTCTCTTTTTCCTGACCGTCCTCGCCGCCGCCGCCTTCGCCCGCGCCCCCCTCCGCGCTCCGCTCCTCCTCACCGGCGCCGCCGTCCTCCCGATGAGCCTCGCCCTCTTCGCCGCCGTCGCCACCGCCCAACGCTACACCGCCGACTGGCTCCCGTTCCTCACCTGCGCCGCCGCCATCGGCCTCGCCTCCCTCGCCCCGCTCACCGCCTGGCTCCGCCGCGCCCTCTCCGCCCTCGTCGTCGTTTTCACCACCGTCGCCGTCCTCCTCACCTTCGCCCTCACGCTCCACTACCAACGCGAAACCGTCTGGGGCGTCCCGGAAGAAATCCGCCAGTCCTACCAACAACTCCGCCCCCGCCTCACCCCCTGACACGCCACCCGCCATCGGCGGACCTCCGTCATCCCTCGCCTTCACCGTCCCTCCCGCGCACCCTTTCCCCGTCCCTTTCACCCTCCCTTTCCCTCTCCCTTTCCCTTTCCCTCTCCCTTTCCCTTTCCCTTTCCCTTTCCCTCTCCCTCTCCCTCCCGCATGCACCACGTCTTCCTCACCGGCGCCGCCGGCTTCATTGGCTCCACCCTCGTCGACCGCCTCCTCGCCGACGGCGTCCAAGTCACCGGCTGGGACAACCTCTCCACCGGCCAGATCCGCTTCCTCGACGGCGCCCTCGCCCATCCGAAATTCACCCTCGTCCGCGGCGACAACCTCGACCTCCCCGCGCTCACCGCCGCGATGAAGGGCGCCGACTTCGTCTTCCACTTCGCCGCCAACGCCGACATCAAGGACGGCTGGCAGCACCCGCGCCGCGACCTCGAGCAAAACACCATCGCCACCTTCAACGTCCTCGAGGCCATGCGCGCCAACGGCGTGAAGCGAATCGCCTTTTCCTCCACCGGCTCCGTGTACGGCGAAGCCCTCGTCACCCCCGAGCGCCCCACCCCCGAGACCGACGCCTTCCCCATCCAAACCTCCCTCTACGGCGCCTCCAAGGCCGCCGGCGAAGGCCTCCTCGCCGCCTACGCCGAGGGCGGCCAGATCGACGAAGCCTACATCTTCCGCTTCGTCTCCATCCTCGGCGAACGCTACACCCACGGCCACGTCTTCGACTTCTACAAACAGCTCGTCGAACACCCCGACCGCCTCCGCGTCCTCGGCGACGGCCAGCAGCGCAAAAGCTACCTCTACGTGCAGGACTGCGTCGAGGCCCTCCTCCACGCCACGCGCGGCCACACCGCCCGCGACGCGAAACACCACACCCAGATCTACAACCTCGGCACCGCCGAATACGTCCAGGTCAACGACAGCATCGCCGCCATCTGCAAGGCCCTGAACCTGTCCCCGAAACTTGAATATACCGGCGGCAACAAGGGCTGGATCGGCGACAACCCCTTCATCTTCCTCGACACCCAAAAAATCCGGGCCACCGGCTGGACCCCGAAGCTCACCATCGAACAGGGCATCATCCGCACCCTCCGCTGGCTCGAGGCCAACCGCTGGGTCTACGAAGCCCGGAAATAATCGTCGGCGACGACGTCGGCACCTCCTCACGCATCCCGCTTATGATTTCCACCCTGATCGACGCCCTGATCTCCCTCGCGCTCGGTATCTGGATGCTTCTCCTCGGGTTCAAAGTCGTCACCATCAGCAGCCACCCGGAAAAGAGCATCGCGTGGCATCAGAA
>CAJAYO010000899.1 GCA_903948415.1 uncultured Opitutia bacterium
GTGCCATGGTGGCGTTGGGTCTGAAGGGCCCGGCACTCGTGGCGTGCGGCCGGGCATAGGCACGGGGCGGAGAAATTCCGCCCAAAATGATGTCAGGACGGGATTCGGCAGCGGCCGGGCCTCGGCCCGGGCGAGGCGGAGCGCGAAGTCGAACTGGGCGCGGATATCGGCGCAGTCGTGGCGCGCGAGCGCGAAGGCGATGAGCGTCTTCGGTTCAAGGGGCGGCGCGAGGTTGCCGATCCGCTGGTTCAATTCGGCGGCGGCATCGCTATACGCGGAGTAGACGGTCGTGGGGAGGGTGAGGCTAATGGTCGTGGTCATGGTGGGATGATTGCTCGTTGACGTTGAGTTGGGCCGGGAGCGGCCCGGGCAAGAAGGGTCGCGCGTTTCCGCCGGAGCGGAGCCCGCGCGGGAGCCGCAGGCGGACGGCGGGGGGAGCGGAGAAGGACACGCGCGACCTTTCGCCGCCGGGCCGACGCCCTGGCCCCCGAAACAGGGAGCGGGCAGACAGCGCAGCGGCCCGCTCTTTGTTTCCTGGGGTGCGCGCCGCCGTCCGGAGGAAGCGCAGCGTGACGACGATGCGCCCGAATTTTCGGGCCGCGCCGGCGCCCTCGGCCGCGAAGTCGATCCGGTCGACGACGAGGCCTGGTTGTCGTTCGATCACCTCGATGGCGGCCAGATAGGCGGGCCAGCGGGTCAACTCCAACGGCACCGCGCGGACAGTGGCGCGGCGGTCGGACCCGGGGGCGTCCGGCTCGACCGTCCACACCCAGCCCGGCCCGACTTGCCGTTGCAATTCGGCGATCCGGCGGTCGGTCCACTCCGGACGGGCTGCGCTTTGCGCCCGCTGGCGCAGCTCGTTCCGCACCGTATCCGTGTTTGGCCGAAGGCGGTCGCGTTCCGCCCGGAGCGCCGCAAGCGTTGCGTCGTTCGCGTCCGGCGCCGGAAACCGGCGCACGGTCGTGACGGAAGCGGCGCAGAGGACGACGCTGGCCGCCAGGAGCGCCCAGCGCTGAAGCGGGACGGGGTGGGGGCGGTTCATGGCGGGGTGGAGCTGCGCAGCCGAAACGCGTGGCCGGAGTTTGGCGCCGGCTCGATTTGGACCGACGCCCGGGCGTCGCCGGACCCGAGGGCCGACCGCCACCGATCCAGGACGGTGGCCGGGGCCGTCGGCGCGAGGAAACCCCGGGCAACCCACGAACCGGCGTCGGCCTGCAAGGTGCTGAGCGTGACTTCGCCCGGCACGGTCGCGGCCATCCGGCGCAGCGACGGCCCCGCCCACGGCACCGGCCGTGCGGCCAATTCGCTCCGCAGGGCGGCGCTGGCTTTCGCGTTGGCGCGCAAATGGGCGACTTCGGTGGACAACGCCGTGGCCAGCGCGGTCTGACTCCGGGCGACGTGCCGCGCGTGGACGTGGGCGGTCGCCCACGGAGCCGCGATCCCGCCGGCCGCCGCGAGCAAGGCCAGGCTGGCGACCAGCACGGCGCGCGGTGCCGTGACCCACGGCGCCGGGGGCAACAACTGCGCCGGGTGCCGCCGCGGCAGCGTCGCCGGTTGCGCGAGGGCGTCGGCCAGCGTGAGGTGGTGCAGACCCGCGCGCTCCTCCGGCGGGAACCACGCGCACGCTGCCCGGGGCTCGCGGGTCACGACGACGACGGGCTCCGCCGGATTGCGGCCGAGCAATTCTGCGAAC
>CAJAYO010000900.1 GCA_903948415.1 uncultured Opitutia bacterium
CAGCCCGCATCCATCGCCCTTTCCTGAATAAATTCGTTTTCACCGCGCGCACCGAGTTTCGAACCGAGGTCCCGGAGCCAACCCCCTTGTCCGCTCGGTGAGCGCGGTGGCCGGGGCGCCGGGTCCGCTGTGAAATCGGTTGGGTCAAGGTGAGGGTGAACTGTCCGGGTGAGGGGAATCAAGGGGCGCGAGTTTCGCCGCGGAGGCGGGAGGGAAAGGGCTTGCTTGGGGTGGACGGCGGTTCCTAGTTCGCGGCTCCCTGATCGAGCGGTGCTCGCCCGGTCTCCTCCCCAGATTCCAAAAAAATCCAATGTCCCCGTACACCCGTCGTGAATTTACGAAACTCGCCCTGGCCGCGCTTCCGGCGGCTGGCATGCTCTCCACACTGAGCCCGTTGCCCGCGGCAGAGACGGCGGGGAAGCCGAACTCAAAGGTCAAAGGGGTGCAAATCGGCCTCAATGTCCCCTATAGCTTTTCGAATCCGACGATGAGCGGCGACGAAGTGATCAGGAATTGTGTGGCGCTCGGGTTGAGTGCGGTGGAGTTGCGGACCCAGCCGGTCGAGGCGTTTTTGGGGTCGCCGGTGCCGGCGGCGGTGGCGGCGCGGGGCGCAGCGGTCGATCCCGGGCAGGCGAAGGCGAATGCGGACAAGATGGAAAAGTGGCGGCTCGGGGTTTCGATGGAGCAAGTGAAGGCGTTTCGGAAGAGGTTCGACGACGCGGGCGTGAAGATCGAAATCGTGAAAGTGGACGGAATTTTCAAGATGTCGGACGGCGTGCTCGACTACGTGTTCAACCTGGCAAAGGCCCTGGGGGCGCGGGCGCTTTCGACGGAAATTTCCAAGGACGAGGCGGACCACGCGCGCGTCGGGAAATTTGCGGACAAGCACCAGTGCTGGATCGGGTATCACGGTCACGCGACGACGGACGAGGAACACTATGTGAAGGCGACCGCGTCGGCGAAATTCAACGGGATCAATCTCGACATCGGGCACTACGTGGCGGGCGGCCATGGTTCTCCGGTGGAGTTCTTGAAGAAGCATCATGCGCGCGTGACGCACGTGCACATCAAGGACCGCAAGTCCAAGGCGAACGGCGCCGCCACTCTGCCGTTTGGCCAGGGCGACACGCCGATCAAGGACGTGCTGCGCCTCATCCGGGACAACCGGTGGAACATCCAGGCGACGCTGGAAATTGAATACAAGACGCCCGAGGGCTCGACGCGCCTGGCGGAGATTGCGAAGACCGTGCAGTATTGTCGCGACGCGTTGGCGTGAGTGGTCGCCGGGGCGCGACGGGACGGGCGGCGTGAGGGAAAGCGCGCCCGGGCCTTGGCGGCGCGGCCCCGGGAGGCCGGCCGGTGCAGGGGAGCGGTGCGCCGGGGCCGGTGCGGAGGGTTTTCGCGCAGTCGGGGCAGCCCGCGCCGGGTCGTCGCGAGTGGGGGTGGAGCTGTACGGGCGGGGGCAGCAGGCGCACAGCCGTTCAAATCGGCCACGGGGTTTGCGGAGGATCCCCCCGCGCCCGCCCGCGGCTACGGAACGATGGCCGAGGCGGAGGGGAAGATCAGGTCGACCGCGCGGGCGAAGGCGGTTTCGGGCGGGCCGGCCGGGGCGACGTGGGTGGCGCGGGCGAGGGCGGTGGGCCAACCGTGCGGCATCGCGACGGAGGTGCGGACCCAGTCGAACATGGGGACGTCGTTGTCGGCGTCGCCGAAGCCAAACGTGTCGTCGCGGGCGATGCCGAGGTGGGCGGCGAGGGCGGCGAGTCCGGTGGCTTTGGTGACGCCCGGTTGGGTGAATTCGAAGAGGTGGCGGTGGGAGCGGGTTTTATCCGTGGGCATCGCGGAAACCGCCGGGTCGGTGGCGAGGGCGGCGAGTTTTTCCGGTTCCCCGACCCAGACGATTTTGAAGGTGGGCGTGGCGCGGAATTCTTCGGTTGAAACCAGCCGCGGGTGATGGCCGATGTGGCGCGCGTAGGCGTCGATGGCGGCCGGGCTGTCGGTGATGATGCCCTCGTGGGCGTAGACGAGGGCGGGGTAGGCGAGGCGTTGGCCGAGAGCGAGGACGTGCTGGGCGGAGGTAGCGTGGAGAAACGATTGGTGGAGCACGCGGGTGCGGGTGAGGTTGGCGACCTCGGCGCCTTGGACGGAAACGACCCAGTGCACGCCGGGGAGTTGGCGGGCGAAGAGCTGCATCGCGTCGTAGTGGCGGCCGGAAGCGAGGACGACTTCGACGCCGGCGGCTTGCAGGCGCGCGACCGCCGCGGCGTTGGCGGGGCTGATGGTGTGGTTGGGGCCGAGGAGGGTGCCGTCGAGATCGACGGCGGCGAGGCGGGGGCGGGGGGAGGGCGGTGCGTTCGGCGGCATGAAGGGGGCATAGAGCCGGACGGCGGGCTTGAACAGAACGGAAAAGGGCCGTTCGGGGAGGAGCGGCTCTTTGGGCCGGGGCATCCTACCGACAGCTCGCAGGTTTCAGACTTTGCCTGGGTAGGCCCGCCCGGTGGGCGGGCAACCCGGCCATCGGCCGGGCCTACAGTGTAAAACCCATCGGACGTCGGGATCACGGCACGACCGCCGATCTGCCCGGGGTGGGCCGTGCGCTCCGCGCGCGGCTCAAGGCGTCACGGGACGACCGCCGATCCGCCGCCCGCGGAGCGGCCGGCCCACCTCGGATCGTGGGGCGACCGAGGCAAGGTGCTGGGTGGGTCAGGGCGAGGAGCGCGGCGACGGGGCCCTCGATCTGACCTTTCCGCGGGA
>CAJAYO010000901.1 GCA_903948415.1 uncultured Opitutia bacterium
CTGCGCGAAGGCCCCGAGGCCCTCAGCATCTGCCTGCCGCACAGCCTGCATTTCGACGCGGCGATGGCCGCCGTCGCCCAAGGCGTCGCGCTCCTCGTCGAGAAGCCGCACTGCACGACCCTGGAAGAATCGCGCACGCTGCGTCAGGCCTGCGCGGAACGCGGCGTGCCCGCCATGGCCGGATTCACCCACCGCTTCCTGTCCTCTTCGCTGAAGCTCAAAGCGCTCGTCGCCTCCGGCCGCCTCGGCCGGATCAATCTCGCGGTGGACCGCTTGGTCGCCAACTCCCTGGGCGACCATGCTCCGGCCTGGTATCGTGAACGCGCGCTGGCCGGCGGCGGCATCGCCATGATCGGCATGATCCACTCGATCGATCGCTTGCGGTGGTTGTTGGACGCCGAAATCACCCGCGTAGTTGCGCTCACGCGGCCACCGGTTTCGTCGGATGACGTCGAGAACACCGCGCTCGCCCTCCTCGAATTTTCCAACGGAGCGCAGGCCTCGCTCATCGCGCACCGCTCGCCCGTGACGGGACACCAACGCGCGCATCGCTACGAACTCTTCGGCGAACACCTCAATGCCTCCTGCTCGGTCGGCACCTTCGATCACCAAGAACTCGAGTTTGTGGGCCCCGACCGCCCGGAGCGCGAAGTCATTAAGGACGACCGCCCCTTTGTGGCCGAGATTCGCGAGTTCACCTCCGCCCTTGCCACCGGGCGCGCGCCGACGCCCAGCCTGCTCGATGCCGAGATCGCCCTGGGCGCCGTGCTGGCGATCTACGAGTCCGCCCAATCCCACCAGCCGATCAACCTGCCCGAATTCCTCGGCCACCCCGCCCCGCTCTCCCGCTCTTAACCGCCCCTGCCATGCCCGACCAAATCTTCCTCTCCAAATACAGCCCGCTGAAAAACATCCTGTTTGCCGACGACTTCGACGAGGGCGTCAACGGCTGGTGCGAGCTGATCGGCAACCACGACGGCGACCTGAACAAGGTCCGCAAGGTGATGGAGGACCTTCGTCCGCCCCAGCTTTCCAACGGCAATTTCTTCGACATCGGGAGCCACGGCTCGCTCTCCGGCACCTACTCGATGAAACTCGCTACGCGCGCCAGGGCCGGGCACATGGCCCAGGCCATCAAGCGCGCGACCTCCCGCGGGGACGGCCGCGTGCGCGTCGAATGCTACTTTACCTACAAGTCGGAGCAGATTTTCGGGGCCGCCACCAACTGGGATGGCAACGTCGATCCCTCGGAGACCAACTTCGGCGACTTCACGATCAGCAACGATATTTGCGAGGGCGACGACGGCGCGCGCTACCACTGTGCCCTGCGCTACCTGAACACCGACAAAGACGGCAAACTGGTGCAGCATTGGATGTATAAAACCTCCGTGCAGCCGAGCACCAAGATGGTGATGTCGGGCCTGGTGAAGCCCAACTACGACTACCACGTCGTGAACGAAAACGACTGGAAACCGATTCCCGGCGGTCACCAGCCGCTCTGCTACAACGAGATTCCGACCAAGATCAACTGGCACTACCTGCGCTGGGACTTCGACACGCGGCTGCGGCGCAACGTCGAACTGCAGGTGAACAATAACGTGATGTCTCTGCACGACATCCCCGTGCCGGTCTACGAGCACCGCTACAAGGCGCTGAACCGCCTGATGAATTTCTGTCTCGATGTCCGCACGCACCGGCCGGTGCGGAATTTCCTCTTCATCGATTCGGTCGTGGCGTCCTTCGACCAGGCATGAGTTCGCTGCGCGCCATCCATCTTTTCCCCTGGGACGTCGTCGATGAAGGCGCGCAGGCCTGCGTCGGCGCGATCGCCGACCTCGCCTGCAACACCGTCATCCTCAGCCCCAACTACCACCGCGCCCGGCTGTTCCGACCGAGGACTCTCGGTTTCTACAACCGCCCCATCGATTGGTGCGACTTCCGGCCCGACCCTTCGCTCTACGAGGAGCCCGGGCTCCTGCCGCCGATCAATCCCGACGCCCGCTGTGTCGAGGGCTGCCACCGGGCGGCGGAAGCCGCCCGCGCCCGCGGCCTCGACGTGATCATCTCGGTGATCGGCTGTCACAACACCACGATCGGCCTGAGCCATCCCGAGCTCTGCATCGAGAACGCATGCGGGGATCGCTACGCGTTCGCCCTGAGTCCGGCGCAGCCGCGGGTGCGCTCGTTCCTCGGCAGCCTCGTGCGCGATCTGTGCCGGCAATACCGACCAGATGGCCTGCTGTTGGATAGTTTCTCCTATCTCGATGCGGTGCACCGCGAGCACCACGAATTGATGTTCGTCAGTCCCGGTGCCTTCGGAAAATACATCCTGTCGCTCTGCTTTTGCCCTGCATCCTGCGATCGCCTCCGCGACGCTGGCCTCGATCCCGTGGCGTTGCGCGCTCAAGTCGTGAAATTAGTCCGACGCGCCGTGACCGACACGCCGGGACCGCGTTCGCCGGAGGCCGAGCGCGACGAACTCACCGCGCTCCTGCTCGAGTATCCGGAGTTTATGGCGGCAGCCCGCGTTCGCTCCGAAATCGTGCACGAGTTGCTGGTGCACGTCGCGGGAATCGCGCGCGAAGAGGGCGTCCGGCTGCACAGCCAAAGCGCGCTGTTGGCGCGGCCGACGTCGCGCGTCTGGACCGAAGGCGCCGGCCTGCGCACCCGCGCGGAGTCGTGCGAAAAGATTTTTATCCAGGCCCATTGGCCGTCGGCCCGCGAAGCGATTCACGATCTGAGTTGGGCGGCGACGGTCCTGCCGGCCGATCGCTTCGTGCTCGGGACGATGACCAGCGAAGACAACGTCGCGACGGAAGCCGACCTCGTGCAACGCGCCGTGGCGGCGAAACGTATCGGTGCAGCGGGCGTCAGTTTCTACAACTACGGCTTGCTTTCCTCCGCGCGGCTGGGATGGATCCGCCGGGCCAACAGCGCGATCCTTTGAACCAGCGTATTCGCATGAAGCACGGCCTGATCTTTTTGGTTTATTGCCTGCTCACGTCTTCGGTTTTCGCCCAGGCAAATAAATCAATCCCCGCCCGCGCCTCCCAAACGGCCTATGTGTCCACGGTTGGTGACGACGTTTGGTCCGGCAGCCTGGCCGAACCGAATGCCAACCGCACGGACGGCCCTCTCGCCACGCTGGGTGCCGCGCGAGATCTCCTGCGGCGGATAAGTCCGGCGGGGGGTGCCCGCGTGCTGATCCGGGGCGGAACCTACCCTCTCAATGAGCCGCTCCGGTTCACGTCGGCGGATTCGGGTGCCGACGGCGCACCGCGATCCTACGAATCCTATCCTGGGGAAAAAGTGGTCTTGGCGGGGACACGCCTCCTCACCGGCACGTGGCAGTCGCTCGGCGCGAATGTCTATTCGCTCGACCTCGGACCTCGCGCAGAAGCGGCCGAGAGTTTTCGCACCCTCTTCGTTGACGGGAAGCGTGCCACGTGGGCGCGCTATCCGAACCAAGGTTATCTCAAGGCCTCGGGTGGAAAGGGAAAAACAACCATCGAGCTGCCACTGGGCACCGCCAAGGTGTCGTGGGCTCGCGAGCCCAACGCGACCGTCAACATTATCGCGGAGCGCGGTTGGTATAATGAGATTCTCCGGATCGCGAGCGTCGGCCAGTCCGGAGAGCGCATCGAGCTGGCCGGTCGGGAAGCACAGGGAAACATTCTTGCGGGTAACCGCTTCTACGTCGAAGGCCTCCGCGAGGAACTCGATCACGAGGGCGAGTGGTATCTGGACCGTGTGACCAAAAGACTTTTCTACTACTCCACCGCTTCGCCCCAAAAGCGACGCTTTGAGGCTGCGGCGGTGGACCGGCTGATCGACGTGAGGGGCACTATCGGCCAGCCGGTGCGCTATTTGGCCTTCCGCGGCCTGGAGTTTTTCGGCTCAGATTTTACGGTGGACCATGTGGCCGTGAGGACCACCCAGGATGCGGCGATTCATCTCATCAACGCTCAGAACGTGGAGATCGCCGAGTGTCGTTTCGCCTCCGTCGGGGGCTATGCCGTCTGGTTGCACCTCGATTCTCGCGACAATGTGATCCGGCGAAACGAGATGGTTGATGGTGGCGCCGGCGGAGTGCTGCTGACCGGGGCCCGGTTCTCGTATCTGTCCGACTTGGACGTATTTGACCCCTCGCCCGCGGTGCAAGAGATTGCACCCATCGGCAATGTGATCGCCGAAAACCATATTCATCGTGGCGGGGTCGTGCGCGACTATTGCTCCGGCATTCATCTCGACAGCCGGCCGCTGTCGCTCTCGCGCGCGCGGGGCAATTACGTCGGCTTTAACCATATTCATGACATGCCCCGGAATGGCGTCTTCGTCTTCCGTAACCAGGGTGGAAATATCATCGAGGCGAACCACATCCACGATGTGCTGCAACGGACCAACGACGGTGGTGCCATCCACCTTGCGTCGATGAACCCACTCTCCGCCCCCACGCTGATCATCGACAACCGGATCTATCGTGTCGGCTACCAAGGCCGAGAGACCAAAGTGAGACTGGCGTTCGGGATCTACCCGGATTGGTTCACCAGTAAAATGATCATCCGGGGCAACGTCGTCACGGACACGCGGGATGGAGGCATACGCCTTTTGGGCGGCAGTGACGCGACGATTGAGGACAACCTCGTCGGAGACGACCCGGAGGCCTCGGTCGTATTCGGGACCTGGACCACAAACTCGGTCAGCGGGCTGGTGCTCCGCGGCAACACGATCGTGAACGGGCAAGGGGCCTGGGTCCGCTACTTCACGGGTCTCATGGGTCCCCCTCTTGATCGGGTGGCCCTGCATCCGGCCGAACATTGGAGCTCGGCGGAAAATAGCTATTGGGGACGCGGAACCGGCGGAGGCATCACGATCGCCAAAGCCGAGCGCGAGACACTGCGGCCCGGTCACCAAAAGTTTACCCTCGCGGAGATTCAACAAAGAGGCGGCGAGCACACTTCCGTCGAGCGTGACGTCGGAGCAGGTGGATTTATTGATCTCTCGGCCAATCCGGAGACGTTCGGCACCGGCTCGCCGACCTTCCGACGGATGAAGAGTCCACGATCAACCGAAGACGCGAGACGTTGGCTTGAATCGCTTGGCGGCGAGGCCACGTTCGTGGCGTTCGATGCTGCGCGCGGAGTTGTTCGCACCAACGATTGGAAGCCTCAACCGACCAAGATCGCGGACTTTCTCGCGTTCGCTGATTTGAAGCAGGCGGAGACGGACGTGCTTGGCGGGGAAATTTCCTTTGCCGCCGACCTCAAGCCTGGGAAATACGCCGTCTTCGTGAAGTGGTATGGTGCGGCGGCGCAACGCGCGCCGCGGATCGACATCGCTTTGAGCGCGCCGGGAGCGGACGTGCAGAGACTCTCAGTTGATCATCAGCAGGAAGCGCACAAGTGGCTCCAGGTCGGTGTCGTCGAATCCCTGGGGTGAGGGTCGTTCGGTGGCGACACTTCGAAGCCTAGGGGGTGGAACGGCCGCGATCAACTCGGTGGCGTGGTCAAAGCTGACTCAGCAGTGATACAAATTTATGATGCGAAATTCCCATACAGCGGTCCTAGAGCGAAACGTTACTTTCACCGACGGGTTGGTGAGCGAACCCTATGAAGTCGCTTGGTCGAGCGAAGCCCGCATCTTCGTGCGCGCGCTGGACCTCACCGGCGAGATCGAGGCCACGGCCGAAATTTCTGCCGACGGACTCTTTTGGATACCGGAAGGCAGCCCGCCCGTAAAGCTCGCCCAGCCCGGCGTGCTTTCATTTTCCGTGCGCGAGTTCGGCCACTGGCTGCGCGTCGTCCTGCGAAACCGAGACGCCGCGCCCTCGGCCCGCGTAATTGTCTATCTAGCTTTGAAAGAATGACCCTCAACGAGCGGTCGGCTCTCCCGCTCGTCACTTGATCCTACCCCACCATGAATAGAATGATTATAGCCGTGCTGATCGGTGCCATCTCCCCGTTCGCCGTCGGCCTGTATGCGCAGCCGGCACCTGCGGTCACCGCTCCCAACGCCCGCACGGGCGTCATCACCGGCCGCGTCTTCAATCCGAACACCGGTGAATATGTCCGCAACGCCCAGATCAGAGTCGAGGGGACGAATCAGACCGCGGTCTCTGAGGGCGGCGGTGAATTCCGACTGACCGACATTCCTTCCGGCCGGGCCACACTTGTCGTGACCTACACCGGCTACCGAACCGCGACGGCGACAGTCAACGTCGGGGAGGGAACGTTGGTGACGCAGGACTTCAGCCTCGTCAGCGCGATGGAGGGAAATGGAGTAAAAGGGGAGACGATCAAGCTTGGCCAATTTGTCGTCTCGACGGAGCGCGAGGGCAGCGCCAAGGCCATCATGGATCAGCGCAATTCCATGAACATCACCAACACCGTCGCCTCCGACGCATTTGGCGACAATGCCGAGGGCAACGTCGGCGAATTCCTCAAGCATCTCCCCGGCGTCGAACTCGATCTTTTCTACGGCGAGGTCCGCACCGTGCGCCTCGGCGGTCTCGGCTCCGAATACACCTCGGTCACCAGGGACGGCATCGCGCTCGCCTCGGTTGACGCCAACAACACCGGCTCCGGCGCCGCCCGCTCGTTCACCATGGAAATGGCCTCCCTCAACTCCATGGAGTCGATCGAGGTTTCCAAAACCATCTCCGCCGACCTCGATGCCAACGCCCCCGCCGGCCCCATCAATCTCCGCACCAAGCGCGCCATCGACCGCAAAGGCCGCCGCATTTCCTGGCAGGCCAACGTCGTCGCCCACTCCGAGGCCATGAAGTTAGGCCAGTCGATTGGACCCGACGAAAACAGCACCAGCCAAAAACTCCGCCCCGGCGGCATCTTCGAATACTCCGATGTCTTCCTGCACAAGACCCTCGGCGTCGTGATCAACGTCAGCGAGTCCAACGTGTATCAGGAAGCCATCGTCAGCGCGCTCGGCTACAACACGGCCACGACCGCCACCGACACGCGCCCCCTCGTCCCCACCACGTTCAACTACCAATGGGCTCCCCGCTTCAACAAGCGCTTCGCCACCACGCTCACCACCGACTACAAAATCAACCGCGACCTCAATGTCGGCCTCGGCGTCGTTTACAACTACTCCGACCTCTGGACGCCCCAGCGCTCCGTCATCATGAACGCCGGCACCCGCGCCAACGTCATCGGCGCCGATCCGCTCCGCTCGTTCACGTCCGCTGCGAACGGCACCATCACCGTCCAGCCAGTCGCGAATTCCAAGATGGGCGAGACGTTCACACTCTTGCCCCGCGCCGCCTTCAAACGCGGCAACTTCGAGCTCGAGGCCAAGGGCGCCTACTCCGACTCCACCAGTTGGTATGATCCGTTCAATCGCCGCAGTTCCATCCGCGACACCAACAGCCCGGTGGCCAACGGCATCACGTTTCGCGCCGAGCGTGGATCGCTCATGGATGCAGGATGGGATTTCGTGCAGACCGCCGGGCCCGATCTCGCCCGCGGCGCCAGCTTCAACACGCCCGCCATCACCACCAACGACGGTCGCTTCGGTCGCACAATTCTGATGACGGGCGAAGTCGTCGGCACGCTCAAGACCGCCAAAGGCCTGCCGATCGTCTGGAAGTCCGGGCTGAAGAGCCGTTTTCAAAGCCAAAAATTTGAGGACGACCAGCTCGCCAAACGCTTCACCTACGCTCCCCGTGGTGTCACCGCCCCCGCCGGCGCCTGGGACGCCTACCGTTCGCCCTGGGATTACTCGCTCGCGATGAACGGCGGCTCCATCGCCTCCTCCTCCGGCGGCACCCCGTTCATGCCGTATCTCCGGTCAATCGCTGACCTCTACAAAGCCAATCCCGCCGACTTCCGCCAAGATTGGGGGGCCAACGCCGATAACTTCTACCAGTCCTACGTCGCGCGCCGCCGTCGCTACTACGAACAGATCGACGCCGGCTTTCTTATGGGCACGACCAACTGGAAGGGGCTCACCTTCCGCACCGGCCTCCGTTGGGAGCAGACTTCGACCGAAGCGAGCGAGGCCGCCACCCGCACTCCAGCTGAAGTCCGCGCCGCCGGCTACGCCGTCACCGCCGCCGGCGTCGCCACGACCATCCCCGGGATCGAATACCAGTTCCTCTCCCGGCCCCGCACCGCGCGCACGGGCCAATACGACAACCTCTTTCCCAGCGCCTCCCTTAAGTGGAACCTCCTGCGCAACCTCGACCTTCACCTGGGTTACAGCTCCACGATCCGCCGCCCTTCTTACGTCAACCTCTCCGGCGTTTGGGTGATCGACGATACCCCCAACACCCCCGGCTCCCTCCCGACCGTGACCGCGCCCAACCCTGCGCTCACCCCGGAGACGTCCGACAACTACGCCGCCCGCCTCGCCTACTACTTCGAGCCCGTCGGTCAGCTCGCCGCGACGTTTACCGAGCGCAGCGTGAAGCGACTCTTCATCACCGATCGTCTGACCGCAGCCGAATTTGGATACACGGGCAACGACGAGCTCCAGAACTACGAATTTATCACCACCAACAACAGCGACGGCACGATTAAGATTCGCAGCATGGAGATTGAATATAATCAGAGCCTTTCGTTTCTCGGCCGGCTCTTCAAACGCCTCTCCGTGCGCGGCAGCTACACCCGCCTCTACGCCGAGGTCCCCCGCGCCAACCTCACGCCCCACCTCGCCTCGGGCGGTCTCAACTACACGCTCAACAAGTTGAACGTGTATGCGAATTGGAACTGGCTCGACGATGTGAACACCAACCTCGCCGGCACAACCTACCGCCGCCACCGCACCAACGTCGACGCCGGCGGCAGTTGGCGCCTCAACAACACCTACAGCCTCTCCGTGAGTGTGCGTAACATTCTGGATACGCCCTACGTCAACATGCAGCGCTTCATCACCGGCCCCACCGCGATGACCCGCCACGAAACCACCGGCGTCGCCTGGACCTTCGCCGTCAAGGGCTCCTATTGATGCAAAACGTGGAACGATCCAGCCGGAGAACCGCATGATGAAACAACCGACCCCTTCGTGGCCCAGAACCGCAAACCGAGATTTCGCCGCGCTTGCGATCAGTTCATCGAAACCGTGGCTCCGGCGAAAGTGTAGCCGCAGCGCGGGGCGCGGGCACGACTGGATGGCACCGCTCTTCGCGCTCCTGCTCGTCCTCACAGTCACGCCACGCCCGGCTTGGTCCGCGCGCCCCGTCGAGGGAGACAAACCCAATTTCCTGGTAATCCTGGCCGACGACCTGGGCATCGAAAGCCTCTCGGCCTACGGAGGAAAATCCCATCAGACGCCGCACGTCGACCGTCTCGCGGCGTCGGGCATCAAGTTCACCCACTGCTTTTCCAATCCCTATTGCTCCCCGTCGCGTGGCACGCTGATCACGGGGCGATATCCGTTTCTGAACGGGCTGAGGGAGGTGCTCTTCGACGCGAAACGGCAGGCCAACACTTTCCTGCATCCCGATCAGCCGAGTTTTGCCCGGCAACTGAAGCAGGCCGGTTACGCCACGGCCCTCGGCGGCAAATGGCATGTGTCGCTGGAGCATCGGCACAACACGATCCGGGATTTTGGCTTCGACCACTACGTGACGTGGCAAATCTTCCGCGACGACAACACCAAGACCGAGCGCTACTACGAACCCCACTACATCCAGGACGGCGAAAATATCTCGCACCGCATCAAGGACCGCTTCGGGCCGGACGTGAGCGTCGAGTTCCTGATCGACTTCATCAAGGCCAGCGCCGCCCGCCGCCAGCCCTTCCTCGCCTACTACTCCAGCATCCTGCCGCATTTTCCCTGGGTGCCCACGCCCGACAGCACGGAGCAACCCGCCGCAGTTAAAACCCGCAACGATGTGGGCGACCCCAAGTTTTTCCCGGACATGGTGCGCTACCTCGACAAACAGATCGGCCAGCTCCTGCAGACTCTGGATGAGACGGGCGTCGCGAAAAACACCATCGTCCTGTTCCTCGCCGACAACGGCACGGACCACCGCCTCACCAGCCAGTGGGGCGAGGGCCGGACAATCCAAGGCGGCAAGGGCACGATGACCGACCGCGGCACGCGCGTTCCGCTGCTGGTGCGGTGGCCGGGGCGGATCGCCCCGGGCTCCACCTGCGCCGACTTGGTCGATTTCTCGGACTTCCTCCCTACCCTCTGCGAATTGGCTGGGGCCCCGCTGCCGGCGGCCGCACTGCATGGGCGAAGTTTCGCGCCCCAATTGCTCGGTCGGCCGGGCGCGCCACGCGAGTGGGTGCACGTGCAGGACAAGGAGGCCCGCTACCTCCGCAGCAAAGACTTCATTCTGACGAATCGAAACCAACTGCGCCCGGTCGTGGAAATTTGGGAGACCGAACCAAAAACCGCCACGATCACGGAAACGGACCAAACGCGGGCCGCCCGGAAGACTTTGCAGGCAGCCTTCGACGCCCTCGGTAAATAATATGAACACGCCCCACTCCGCTCCTCCTGCACCCGCTGATTTTGGCGGCGCCACCCTGCGCGCCCTCGTGCTTTCCGTCGCCGCGCTCGCACTGGCGCTGCTGCCCGCTGCGCGGGTCGCCGCCGTCACGCACATTCACGTCGCTCCGCAGGGGAACGACGCCCACGCCGGCACCACGGAACGGCCGCTGGCGACCCCGCAAGCCGCGCGCGACCACGCGCGCCGCATCATCGCTCAAGGTCTGGCCGAGCCTGTGGAAATCGTCTTCGCCGCCGGCACCTATCGCCTGGCGTCGCCGCTCGAACTCCGGCCCGAGGACTCGGGCACCGAAAAATCTCCGGTTACGTGGCGTGCCGCATCCGGCGCCACGGTCGTCTGGTCCGGTGGTCGGGCCATTCCTCAAAAATGGAGCAAGGCCGCCGACGGTGTTTGGCAAGTCGACCTGACGGGAGTCGGGCCCGTCGCGTGGAATTTCCGCCAGCTCTTTGTCGCCGGTAAGCGCGCCACCCGCGCCCGCTTTCCCAATGCCGATGCGCCCAATCCTTTTCTCTACGCGACCGGGGGCGATCTGGATCACGCGATGATTGCTCCGGCGCTCGTGAAAGAGGCCTGGGGCCGCGCCCGCGACGCCCAAATCAACCTCGTGCCCCAGTGGCGCTTCTTCAACCAGTGGAACACCGTCACCCAGGTGGACCCCGCGACCGGCCGCATCGATTTCGCCGACAGCGAGCGTCACGCGAAGGTCATCCCGGGAAACTGGTTCTGGATCGAGGGCGTGCGCGAGGAGCTCGACCAACCCGGCGAGTGGTTCTTCGACCGCGAAGCCCGCCGCCTCCACTATCTCCCGACGCCCGGCACCGATCCCAACACGCTGGAGATCGTCGCCCCCACGCTGCACCGACTCGTCAACGTCCAAGGCGACGTCAACGCCGGCACCCACGTCCGCCACGTGCACTTCGACGGCATCGAATTTGGCCACACCGATTTCACCCTCGGCCACATCGAAGCACGCGTGCACACCGACACGGCCGTCATGTTCGAGAACACCCTCGATTGCTCCGTCCGGAACTGCCGCTTCGAGAATATCGGCGGTTACGCGCTGTGGCTGCATCTCGACAGCCGCCGCAACAAATTCGATCGCAATACCGTTCGCCACTCCGGCGGCGGCGGCGTGCTGCTGACCGGTGCGCGGCTCTCCTACATGGACGACACGAAGATTTACACACCCGGCGAGGCGGCGGCGAAGGTCGCCCCCATCCTCAACGAAATCACCCGCAACACTGTCGAGCACTGCGGAAAAATTCGCTACTACGGCGGCGGCGTGCACCTCGATTCGCGGCCGTCGCGCATGTCGATGGAGCCAGGAAATCTGATCGCGCACAATTACTTCAACGACCTCTCGCGCAACGGCGTCTTCGCCTTCCGCAACCAGGGCGGCAGCGTCGTCGAATACAACCACATCCACAACGCGATGCAGACCACCATCGACGGCGCCTGCATCCACTTCGCCACGATGAACCACCTCAACGCGCCGAACTTCATCCTCAACAACTGGCTCTACGATGCGTGGGGCTACGAGCAGAAGCCGAACGGCAAACCCATCCGCAAACTCGGCAACGGCATCTTCCTCGATTGGGACACCAGCAACACCACCGTCCGCGACAACTGGATCTACAACTCCGTCGGCGGCGCCATCAAACCGATCTGGGAAAACCAAAACCTCGTCATCGAAAACAACCGCGAGTCCGACACCCGCATCGTGCCGCCGTTCGTCGATGAACTCGGCCCCAAAGGCAAAGCCACC
>CAJAYO010000902.1 GCA_903948415.1 uncultured Opitutia bacterium
CCCACCCAAGGGAACGTTCAGTTCCGTTGCGCGGCCGGCAGCGACAACGACGGTCTGCGACGCGACGTCGAGTCCGGTGGAGAAAACCCGCACGGAAGGTCAACCCGTCGGCAACGTCAGCACGAAAGCGCCGTCGCGGGCCGAAAAAGTGACGGCCGCGGCGCCCGGCACGGAGATTTCGGCGCCCTCGAGCGAGGCGCCGGTGGCGGCGTTGGAGATGCGGCCGGTGATTGTGGCGGCGGCGTGCAGCGCGGTTGCGCTGACGAAGGAGAGAAACAGGAGGAGATAACGTTTCATGGCGGAATGGCGTTTGGGGAGTTTTCGAGAGGCGGATATCAACGCGCTCGGCTAGAAGCGTCCGCTCACACCCACATTGAGTCGAGCGCCGTAAAGTTCGCTCATGGTGATATGTCGCGGAGAGACGCTGACCCAGTCGGGCGACTTGTTGAAGACATTGATCAGGTCGATGAAGACGGTAAGCGAGGGACGAACCCTATACTGGAGGTTGAGATCCACGGTGGGATCGTCCGTGACCCGGCTCTGTGAGCCTGGATTAGCGTTATAGTTATCCAGATAGCCGCTCTTAAAATGATAAGTGGCTCGCGCTTGGAAGTTTCGGTAACTGAAGTTTCCACCAATATTATAGGTCGTAGGCACGAAATCCGCGAGTTCGGCCACACCCTCGGCATAGGAGCCTTCCGTGCGTAAACGGGTGTAATTCGCAAAAACCGACAAGCCATCGAACGGCTTGGGTAGCCAGCGCAGTTGCTGACTATAATTCAGTTCGACGCCCTCCACCAGCGCGGACCCGAGGTTGCCCGTCGAGGTCAATTCGAAGCCTTCGTACCGTCCGTCGAAACCATTGTTACTGCCATCACCGATAATCGAAGTGGCCCGGTAGAGGAAATCGGTGATGTCCTTGCGGAACACACCGGCCGAAACGACGCCCGCAGGCTCGACGTAATATTCGGCTGAAAAATCATAAGTCTGGGCATTCTGCGGTTTCAAACCGGGATTATTTCTAGTCACGCGGCCGAGACCGCGTCCATCCGTGTTATACGAGACCGAGGTGTCGGGGACGAGGGCGCTGATCGCAGGTCGGGCGCCGCTCGTGGAATAGCTGGCCCGTAGCAGAAAATCGGACGACAGATTGTATTTCAGGTGAATGCTGGGATACCACGCCTGATAGGCGCTGGCGACCGTCGTGGTGCTTTGGGTAGCAGCCTGGGGATCCGACAGGGAGCCTACGCCTTTAACATCCGTGTGCTCGAAGCGGGCACCACCGAGCACGTTGAGCTTGCCTAAGGTGACCTTGGCTTGCGCATAGCTGGAACTCACACCCTCGGTGATGCGGCGTGCTACCCCACGGACCAGTGTGGTTGCACTGCTTGGGACCCAGTAACTGGGATTACTCTGAAACAAATCTTCGGCGATTCGGTAGTCGAGATGATCTCTCTGCATCATCGAATTATTAAAAAGGCTGTAGCGGTAGTTTGGATTAACAAACGAACCGATGTTATCGTCATTCCGACCCGTCGCAGGATTTAACCCTGCCACGCCGTCTGCACCCACGAGATTCCAATTGGGCCCGAAAACCCTGTACCAACGATGCTGGCGACGATAGTCGACGCCCGTCTTGAACGTGATAGGAAACGCCAAACGGCTGAACTTGTGCTGGAGGTCAGCCCGCGCGCTGGTGATGTCCTCAAACGTATAATCGTCGGTTAGGATCCGCCGTGTGTTGCTACCGGAATAATTGTTGAAATCACTGCCGGGCCCAATCGTGGCACCATAGGTCTGCGTGTAGACCGGACGTGACGGGTCGTTTGACGTATCGATACCGATGCCCACTCCGCCGGTCCGCCGTGCTTCGAAGAGGTAGCTCTTTTGGCGGGAGTTCGACGGGTTGTAGGAGGCCTGCATAACCAAAAGTGTGTCGATCCACCTCTTCTGGCCCTCCAGGCCGAACTTGGATTGTTGGGACAGCTTTTTCCCGCTGCTTGAGCGGTTGCGAATCGTGGCATGCAGCAATTCGTTGTAGGTGTCGGTGAACCCCGGAGCGATACCTGCGGCCGCATTGGCGGAATTACGCGGCGTGCTGCCGGCCACGATGGCCGCGCGACTGACCCGGCTATAATCTGCCACTCCGTTGGCGGAGGTGATGTCCCAATCCGAACGGTCGCCCGCGAATGTATAATAGTTAAACGAGGCGCCGAGCCCGACGCGCAGAGTCTCATCGAGCCGATATTCCAACTTACCCGAGATACCGGCGCGAACGCGCGTGTCGATGTCGTTGAGTTGGCGGGCACGGGTGGAGATCAAGTTGTCTACGTTGGGCCGATTCATCTGCACCCGGTCACGAGTGTTGATGGTCTGAGAAAAGGAACCTGAGAGGGCGACGCCCCATTTCCGATCGGCCCCAAAAGTATCCAGATAAGTCAGGGCCGCCGTCGGGCCATATTTGCCCAAATCCACCCAACCGTGGTCGCCTCGCACGAAGTTTCCCTCCCGGTAAGTGTTCAAATTGACGCCCAGCCGGTAGGTGATGACGCGCTGCTTGAAATCAAAGGCCGACTTGGTCACGAGATTGACGGTTCCACCCAAGGAATCCGCCGATTGGTCCGGGGTGTTACCTTTGGTGATCTCGATTTCCTTGATTAACTCGGATGGCACCTGGTCGATGAGCGATGCGCGGTCGCCCTGGGGCGAAAATCCGGTGGTCGCCCCCGCCGTGCGGGCGCCGTCCAGCGTGACGGAGTTGAGTTCCGGCGGCGTGCCGCGGAGGCCGATGCCGACGATGTCGCCCGCCTCTTTGTTCACCGCGACACCGGTGAGATTCTGCAGAAAATTTCCGATGTTGCCGTCGGCCACGTTGCCGTAGGCATCCATGGAGACGACACTCTTGATATTCTCGGCGGTGCGCTGCCTCGTGATCGCCGCGGCGTTACCCTCGCGCTGCCCAGCCACCGTAAAAGCCTCAAGCTTGTAAACGGCCGAATTCAGCGCCAGAGGCACAGTCGCGATTGCATTCGGTGTCACCGTGACGGTGGTCTCCTGAACATCCAAGCCCGTGTAAAATGCGCGGAGCTGCTGGCGGCCGGCCGGAACTCCGGTAAAAGCGAAGCTACCGTCGCGTTGCGTCGTCGTCACCCGCTCGGTGCCGACAATCCGCACTTCCGCGCCCTCGAGAAAATCGCCCGTTCCCTCGTTTCGCGCCGTGCCGTTGATCGTGCCGGTGCCGGCAGTCTGCGCGCGCGCCGGAAGGAGCAGCATCAGGCCGGTCACAAAAAGGCCGGTGGCGCGCAGGCTGCGCCATTTGAATCGGAACAAGAGGGCGTAAACAGTTTTCATGAACTTGGGTATTCTTGAGGACAACCGGGTTTCGGGGGCCGTTTCGGGTGGTGAATCGCCCTGATACGCTAAATCGTTTTAGCTTTTGCTCGCTCGTCAACCTTTTTTCCACTCTCTGATGAATTTAGCCCGGCGCCGGGCCTACCGGATCACGACCTCGTCAACGTAGAACGTGGCCGGCGCCACGGCGTCGTCTGGATTGGGGAGATCCGCGAGCACGGCATACCGGTTGGTCTGCCGCGTGGGCTCGGTGCGGAAGGCACCCGTGCAAAACGAGAGTCGCTCCAGCGTAGTCGCAGCTTCGGCGAAGGCCGCCTGACGGACGATGACCCGGCCATCCCACGCCAGATCAAATCGTCCCGTGGCCGCATTGATCGAAAGTTCGGCCTGATACCAACGTCCGGCGAGGAAAGGCCCGGCGTCCACTTGACCCGCACCGTCGCTCGCACGCACCCGACCATCTTCGCCCAGTGCAATGCGCACCGGCCGATGTCCCGCCCCGTCGAGCACTTCGATCTCCATGCGCCCCGCATCCACCTGCCGGGCGAAAACGCGGAATCCAATGCGCACCGATGTCGCCTCAGCGAATACCCGCACCGCCTTAGCGTGGTCGTAGGGATCGCGGTCCTCGAGCAGAAGGCTCTTGTTCGCGGCCGAAGGGAAATCCGCGATGCTCACGTTTGCCCAGCGAGGGCGGTAAACGTTCCACTCGGGGATGGTGCCGCCCACGTCCAGTTGATCGAACGAATCGGCCACCGGACCGACGACTGCGGAACAGACAGGGACCGGGATGCGGCTGATCCAGATATCTTCTTTGTTACTGCTATAGGTAACCCACAGATCGCTCCCCGGGGGATTGCCATTCCCCTCGGAAATACCGCGGGTGTATTGCAGCCCAAAATCCTTCGCTCGGCCGAAGAAGCGCCGCGGCGGCACCTCCCCATTGACGAGGAGTAGGTTATCGAAAACCACGCCGTCATCGCTGGTCGCGACCGCGAGCGGCCAACGACCGATCTTAGCCGGGTTGTAGACCATCGCGTAGCGGCCGTCGTCGGTGCGCTGGGCCCAAGTTTTGGCCGTGCCCGTCACCATCGTCGGCAGCTCGACCGGCGCGCTCCAGGTCTTGCCTTCGTCCGCCGAGAGCGCGGCCCACGATGATTTCCAGAGCACGACCGCCATCCCGTCTTTGCGGTGAAACACGGCCGGGGCCTGCAGGATCGGGTGCGACGCAGACCAGGCCTTGGAGCTCGGGCCGGTGGCGGTGTAGAAACCGTCCTCGCTACGATCCTCCTCGCGCCACTGCATGGTCTTCAATTTGTCGGCGAGTAGCGCCTCACAGGCTGCAACAAACCCTTCGTCCGGCGCGCGAAGATAGGAGGGGAACCGCGTCGTGTTTTTTTCATTCGCTCCGGCGAGGGAGTTGTAGCGGATGAAATAGATGGGGCCATAGGTCCCGTCCGCCAGAGCCTCCCGAACTACCCGCCCGATTCCCTTCTCCCCCATGGGATCCGGCGCCAGTCCGTAGTGCCCCAGCACGAGCAATCTTCCGTTGGGGGCGATGTAGAAACCCATGCGTTGATGCATCATCGCCATGCCCGATTCGTTTCCGGAGATAGGGCCCGGCTTCAGATAGTAGATCGGGAAAATCGGCTGGGGCTTATCCCAGTTGCGTCCGTCCCGGGAGGTGACGACGAGCGTCTGGCCCGGGGCGTGGTGCTCGCCATATGGATTGCTGAGATACTGCAAAAAGAACCGGCCATTCCAATAGGCGAGCGACGGCGCATGGCTATAGGTCCAACCCAAACCGTCGGCCAAATCCGGGTGCGTGCGATTGGCCCGCATGACCTGGATGTTCTCCACGCCAATCGCCGGGCGCAGTCGTCCATCGTGAACCTGCAGATCAATTCCGGCGTTCACCAAGCGCACCGGCTCGCTCGGACCACCCGTCTGCGTGGCTTGCACCGAGAGCAGCGGTACCAATAGGGCTGAGAGAACGGATGATTTAATGAGATCGAAGTTCACTTCTGCTTCAGGCGGTAAAAGAACCCGTCCTCTGCGCCGATGAGGAGTTCGCGCGTAGTGGCGAAGTAGGTCGGTTTCGTCGCGTGGCCGGCGAGGACGTGCGTGCTCACCGGGCCTTCGTCGCGGAAGGCCCACTGGCCGGCGGCATTTTTCCCGAGGTTGCGGAAGAAATTTACGTTCGGGACGCTGTTGAGCAGGAGGTCCGGCTTTCCGTCGCCATCCCAATCCGCGATGCAAAACGTGCGGCGCCCCCCGCGGCCGTAGACGCCGTCGTTGAGACGGAGCAGGCCGGATTCTTTGTTTTGCGGCTGGCCGTTGCTCGTGAAAACACTGGCGCCTTCGCTCCAGAAAACCCGCTGGGGCGGGAGCAGCGCCAGTTTGCCGTCGGCGGCGCGTTTCCGCTCGTAGAATGCGAGGTAACCCTCGGCGTCGGACATCACGAGGTCCATCAGGCCGTCACCGTTCCAGTCGATCATCTGCGGCGTGGTGCGCCATTGGGAAACGAGTTCGTTGGCTGTGGGTTTCCACCAATTCCACGCCGGCGCGGGATTCGGCGCGCCCGGCGGGAGCGCCAGCCCGACGGGCTGACCGGCGCCGAGACGAGGGGCGGTGCGCGTGCCGATATTTTTATACCAAACGACTTTGCCCCAGATGCCGTTGGTCATGATGTCGGGCAAACCGTCGCCATCCCAATCGGCGACACTGAGAATCGAGTAGCCCCACTTCGGCTCCGCCGGGCCTTGGATCGACCCGTTGGGACCGGCCATCTCGCGGATGAGTTTGCCCGCGGCACTGAGGTAACGCGGCGCGGCCCAGCGCGCGGGGGTGCCGCCGAGGTTTTCGATGAAGGCGATGTAACCCGCGCTGTTGCCGCTGATGAGGTCTTCGTCGCCGTCGCCGTCCCAGTCGATCGCATACGGCGTGGCCAGCGCCCCGAACTTCACGTCGGCCGCGAACTGCCGGAAATAGCGCGGGGGCAGAAACTGCGGCATGCCGCCGAGGTTTTTGCCCGTGTGCTCGATGAACGCCACGCGGCCATCTTCGTCGCCCACCACCAGGTCGAGATCGCCGTCACCGTCGAAATCCACCGCCGTGGGCGTGATCATGCAGAGGTCCATTTTCACCGGAAGGCCGGCGCTGGTGAGTTCGCGGCCGGTGGCGTACACGGGCTGGGTGCGCGTACCCGTGTTTTCATAGTGAGTGAAGCCGTCGCGGAACTCGCCGCAGATCAGATCAAGGTCGCCGTCGCCATCGAAGTCGCCCCAGCACGGCGAAGGCATGCCGAAAGGGTCGACGTCCTTGCCGCCGGCCTGGAGACGGACGGCGGGAGCGTAGGTGGGTTGGGCGGTCGTGCCGGTGTTGCGGAGGAGATAGACGTACCCGCGGAGTTTGCCACGCGTCCACTCGCCCTTCGGATTGAACGCGCCTTCACCGCCGTTGAGCGCCCCAAAATCACCCCAGAAATCGATGCCCACCGAAACATCGAGGGCGCCGTCGCCATCGAAGTCCACGAGCTGCCATTGGTTCTGCCGGATGTTGCCGGGCTCCGTGAGAATTTTTTCCGGGACGGTGAGCTTCGTGGGCTTCGTGAACTGCGATTTGAGGAAATCGGGAAACGCGTTGCCGCGGTAGTTGTAGATTTCGCTGCCCGCGGGCTTGGCGGACGCCGTGGCGGTGACGACCGGTTTGCCCGTGACGTAGGAAATGCCGACGGACGGGGCGGATTTTCCGATGAGCACGGCGGGCTTGAAGATCGGGAGCTTGAGCTGTGAGTCCACTTGGCCGCTGTTTTCGAAAAACCAGGTGCCATTGTAGGGTTTGTCGGTGCAGACGACGACCAGGTCCATCAGGCCGTCGCCGTTGTAGTCCATCGGCAATGGCCACGCCCAGAGGCCCACGCCGAGATCGGTGAGCGTGCCGGGATTGTGGTGGGCGAGGCGTGGAAGAATCTCGGGTGCGGCGGCGGCGCGAACGAGAGGGATGCCGGCGCAGAGGGCGAGCAGGGAAAAGAATGCGGTGAGCTTCATAAGGACTTTGAGGTGGGTGATTCTGCGCAGGGCATAAGAGGGCACAAAACGGAGAGCGGCGTGGTCATTTCGCCGACCGGTCAGAGGGCAGGCGCGCCTTGACTGAGCGCAACTCGGCGTCGAGCTGCGCGCGCAATTCCCGCGCTTTCGCCGGCTCTTGCGCCGCAAGATTGTTCTGCTCTGAGGCGTCGGTCGTAAGCCGGTAAAGTTCGTCGCGGTTATCCTCGTAGAAGTGCACCAGCTTCCAGTCGCCCATCCGGATGGCCGACTGGGGATATGTCCGGCTGACGGCGAAGTCGTCCACGCCGATGGCGGCGCGGGCGGGGGAAAACCCGGTCTCGGGATGGTAGTAGGGAAAATGCCAGACCAGCGGGCGGGCGGCGGCGGCTTCGGCCGCGGCTTCGCCCAGCCAGAGCGGCAGGACGTTGCGGCCGTCGAGCACAAGACCACGCGGCAGCGCCGTCTTGGTCGCGGCCGCGAGCGTCGGCAGCAGATCGGTGCCCACAAACCGCGCGGCACTCGTCGCCCCGGCGCGCACCCGGGCCGGCCAGCGCACGATCCACGGCACGCGCAGGCCACCTTCGTAGAGGTTCCACTTGCTGCCGCGCAACGGACCGTTGGTCGAAAACTCGGGATGGCCGCCATTGTCGGAGGTGAAGACGACGAGGGTGTTCGCAGCGAGTCCCGTTGCCTCGAGCGCGGCCAAAATCCGGCCGACGTGATGATCGAGCAGCTCGACCATGGCGCCATAGACCGCGCGTCGGCGGTCAGTGCCGGCGGGGAGGCGCGCGGCGTATTTCTCGACGAGCCACTCGGCGCGCGACCGGATCGGTGTATGAACGTAGTAGTGACCGAGGTGGAGGTAGAACGGATTCGCGCCGTCGCGGTGCGCGCGCAGAAAGGCAATCGCCTTGTCCGTGAGAGAGTCGGGGCCGTAGTCGCCGTTCGCCAGCGGCGCCTTGTCGGCCTCTGGCCGCGCGGCGTCGCCGTAGGCGTGGCTGCCGAAATCCGGATCACCTTCGGCGTAACCCTGCTGGAGGGGCCCGTGCGTGGCCGACCAATTCAGGTAGCCGCCGTTGTGCTGGCTGACGTGCCATTTGCCGAAATAGCCCGTGGCGTAGCCAGCGCCGCCGAGCAGTTCGCCGAGGGTCGTTTCCCCGAGCGCGAGATTGAGCGGATAGGGCGGGACGGTGAGCGCGTGCTGCTCCGGGGCCTTCGCGGTGGGCTCCTTGGTGACAAACTCGAAACCGAGCCGCGCCGGCGAGCGGCCCGTCAGCAGGGCCACCCGCGCGGCCGAGCAGATCGGTGCCGCGGCGTAGCCCTGCGTGAACCGCGTGCCCTCGCGCGCGAGGCGATCGAGGTGCGGTGTATCGTGCCACGGATGGCCGTCGCCCTGCAGGTCGCGCCAGCCAAGGTCGTCGGCAAGGAGGAAGAGGATGTTGGGCCGATCCACGGGCGCCGCGGCGCAGGCGGGCGCCGCCGCGCCGAGGAAGGCGAGGCAGCGGGCGAAGCCGCGGGCGAGGGAGAGGCAAGCGTTCATCGCCGGGAGCTTTGGCCCTCAGAATCGCCCGTTCACCCCGAACGTCACCGCCTGGCCGGTGCGAATCACGCGCTGCGTGCGGTTTTCGTAGCCAAGGTAGGTCCGCTGCGGCTCGTTGAAGGCGTTGGTCAGATCAAGGAAGAAGGAGACGGCCGGCGTCCACTGGTAGCCCGCGCCGAAGTTCACCATCGTGCGCTCGGCGCGATAGATGTTGCGCTGGGGCGTGGCCGAAAACGTACCGAGGTAGTGGCCAGTGTAGTTGAGCTGGGCGCTGAAGCGATAGTGGCCGCGACCGTAGGTGAGGCCGGCGTTGCCGGTGCGCGGAATGAATCCGGCGACCTCCTTGTCGGAGCGCACCGTGCCGCCGCCGAAGTCGCCCTCGGTCGAGAGCAGCGTGGCGTTGGCCGAGACGGCGAACCCCTGCAGCCAGCCGGGCAGAAAGGTGAGCTGCTGGCGGTAGTCGAACTCCCAGCCGGTCACCTTGGCTTGGCCCGCGTTGCGCGAGGCGAGCAAGCGGTAGCCGGGGTAGCTGCCCTCGAAGCCATTGTTGGCGCCGACACCGACCACGCCGATGTCGGTCGTGAGGATGTAGTCCTCGATGTCCTTCCGGAAATAGCCGAGCGACACGACGCCCGCGGGTCGGAGGTAGTACTGCAGGGAAACGTCAATGTTTTCCGAATACTGCGGGCCGACCGACGGGTTGCTGATCGTGACGGTCTGGTTCGGGTCGCTGATGGTCGCCGTCGGCACGAGGTTCGTGAACGCCGGGCGGCCAAACGACGTGGACCAGCTCGCCTGCGCCCGCAGGCGCTCGGTGAAGTCGTAGGTGAGATGAAGGCTCGGGAAAGAGCGCGTGTAGGAGCCGGCGTTGTTTACGGGATTGTCCCAGTCGTTGCGCGCGCGCGCGACCGGATCGGGAATCTGCGCGGCGGTCGCGGGCGCGACGCGCACGTAGCCGAAGCCGGACACGTCGGTCTTTTCGGAGCGAACTCCGCCGAGCACGCCGAGGCGGCCGAACTTCGCCTGGCCCTGCACATAGCCGGCGGTGATTTCTTCGGTCGCGTTGCGGGTCGTCTGAAAGGCGTCCGCGGTGCGGAAATACAGGTCCTCGCTCCAGAGCGCCGCGTTGCCAATGGCTTCATAAGCCGTGCGGGGATTCACGTAGGGCAGACGGCTCGCGCCGGGGAAGGCGAAAACATTCGGGAACGTCGCGGTCATCGCCGGCGCGGTGGCGAGGTAGTTCCACTGCCGGCGGCGGCCGACCTCGGCGACTTGCTGATCGCGATAGAAAGCCCCCGCCTTGAGCGTGGCCGGCACCTCGACGGGCAGGCGGTAGCGGACGTTGGCCCGGGCGTTGAGCACTTCGACGTCGCGGGCGTCGTTGCGCGTGAGGAGCGTGACGGCGGTGCGGTAGTTCGCGATGTCGTAGATACTCGGGCCGCTGGTTTGCGTAAATTGCGGCTGCTCGGGGTTGGCGGTGTCGATGATCCAGCCGACGTTCGGCACGCGCATGGTGAGGGTGCCGCCGGGCTCGTGGCCAAGGTTGTTATGCGTCTGGCTGTAGCTGGCGTCGTAGTCGATGCTCCAGCGGTCCAACTCATGCTCGGCGCCGAGGCCGAAGAGCCGCGTGCGGTTCAGGAAGCGGCGCAGGATCGAGCTGATCTCGAAGTTGGAGCCGGCCACGTTGCGGATCTCGGTCCGCGTCTCGGAGAAACCCGGCAGGACGGCGCCGGTGCCCGTGGGCGCAGCGGCGGTGCCGCCCGCTATCGTCTGGGCGGAAAACGCCCGCGTGGTATAGAGCGTGTCGGTCTTCTCGAAGGCGTCGTTGTAGATCGTGTTCAGGATGATCTTCGTGTGCTCCGCGAGCCGGTATTCCACCTTTACGTTGATGCTTTTCTGCGTGCGGTTGTTGAACTGGTTTTGCGTGCGGAAATCCCAGAGATACGCCGGCGTCGCCGCGGTGTTCTGGTAATCATATTGGAGCGAGGACGGAGCGTTGACGTTCTCGCTGTAGAACAGATTCACCGCGACCCCCAGATTGCGCGAGCCGCCGAAAGCATCGAAGACCTCCTGATAGGAAAAATTCGTGAGTGGGTGGATCGCGTGATTCCGGCGCTCCTGGATGTGCTCGTAGAACGGCGGCGCCCAGCGCAGGCCAAAGCTGTAACCAAAGCGGCGCCGCTCCTTCATGTTCAGCGGCGAGCGGGTCTTGAGGTTCACCGAGCCACCGAGCGAATCGGCGGTCTGGTCGGGCAGCTGGCCTTTGATCACCTCCAACTGCTCGAACATCGCACCGGTGAGGCTGTGCGTCTGGAACTGGCGGTTGAAGCCGCCGACGTTGGACATGAGCTGGCCGTCCACATTCACGCGGTTCATCGTCGACGGCTGGCCCCGGATGATGAGGCCGGTGACGTTACCTTCATCATCGAGCTGCGAAGCGACGCCAGGGAGGCGCACGGCGAGCTCACCGGCGGACATATTCGGGAGGTTGCCGTAGGCATCGAGCGCGACGACGTTCTTCACGTTGTCGGAATTGCGCTGCGCCGTGAGCGCGAGCGCGTTGCCCTCGCGCTCTCCGGTCACGCGAAACTCCCCGAGCTGGTAAATCTGTGCGGACAGGTCGAAGTTTCGCACCAGCCGCTGGCCGGCCGCGACATTCAGGGTCTGCCGCTGGGCGTCCAATCCGAGGTAGGTGACGACCAGCTCCACTTCGCCCGCGGGCACTCCGCCGAGCACGTAGCGGCCGGTGTTGTCGGTGAGCACCGCGCGCCCGAGCCTCGGCGCCTCAACCTTCACCCCCTCGAGCAGATTGCGCGTCGCCGCATTGCTGACCGTGCCACTGATCGAAGCGCCCTCGGCGGCGCCGGCCACAGACCCCAGCCAAAAGGACGCCAGGACCGAGTACAGGAAGACCGGCAAAAAAGACCGGTGGGAACACGCGCGCGCGAAACGGAGAGATAATGACATGGGATTAAGGGGTGGGGGAAAAGACTGGTTCGAGGAATTGCTAAATCGTTTTAGGGACAAGCCAAAAAAGCCCCCTCGGCCGAGAGGCCATTCCCGCCTCCCGCTCAGGCCGAGGCGCGCATCACCACGGAGGGCGGCACAAAGGTCTCCACCGGTTTCACGCGCCGCCGGTTCATCAGATCAAACAGCTGCGTCACGATTTGCTCGACGATGGTCTCGTTGGACGGGCCCACACACGTGAGCGGCGGGTCGAAGAAATCCGCGTGCTCGTGATCCCCGACCCCCACGACCGCGATGTCCCGCGGAATCCTGCGGTCCGCATCCTTGATCGCCTGATACGCACCGAGGGCGAGACCATCGGTCACCGCGTAGAGTCCGTCGCAGCCGCGGCCCGCCCCCAGGTGAGCCCGGAGCGCATCGGCCCCGTTGCTCGGGGCAAAACCCGCCGCCACCACCCGTGCCGGGGCGGTGCCGGTTTGAGCGAGCACCGTGGCGCAAAACGCCGCCGCACGGTCCGCCGTGCTTTCCGTGAGGAGCGCGGGCGTGAGTACCACCGGCCGGCGGCAGCCGCGGCCGAGGAGAATTTCCGCCGCGCGGCGCCCGCTCTCGCCCGGGGTGTCGAGCACACAGCAATAGTTCGGCAAACGCCGCCCGAGCACGACCACCGCGTAGGGCAAGGTGGTGGCGGCGAGAAACGTGTCATCGTCAGGGAGGGTGTTGGTGATGACCACGCCGTTGAAGCGACTCGCATTGAGCAGACCGGCCATCTCGCGCAACCGTCCCGCGTGAAACATCGCGATGGACACGGAAAAATTTCGCCCCGGTCCCGTGCGGGCATCCGCCATCCGCTGGACCTGCCGGAGCACGCGGCTCACCAGAAACAAAGGTGCCTCAAACGACGTGAGGATTCCAAGTTCGATATGATGGACCTCCGGGTCCTGCGCCCGCAAGCGACGGGCCGCGACATTGGGCACATAGCCGAGATCGCGCACGGCTTTCCTGATCTTCTCCACCGTGGCCGGCGCGAGCCGGCGCTCTTCGTGGCGGTCGGCGAGCACGGTCGACACCGCCGACGCCGAGACCCCCACGTGCTCCGCGATCATGTGTACCGTCACCGGACGTTGGTCACTTCGGGCCATTCCCGGCATCTCGCACGAAGCGCGCACCGGCCGCAAGGGGACACTTCGGAAAACCGCGGCTCTGGCGCGGTCGCGGCGGCGAATTCCATTGGTCTCTGCCCACAGACGGACAAGCCTCGCGAAATGTCGCTTGTCTCCGTCAATCCCGCCACCGGCCGCCGGCTCGCCCGCTATCGCGAACACACGGGCGCGGCAGTCGAACGCGCCCTTGCCCGCGCGGCCGCCGCCCAACGCACGTGGCGCGCGCTCCCTCCGGCCGCCCGCGCCCACCATCTCCGCGACGTCGCGCGCGAACTCATGGCCCGGCGCGACGAGCTCGCGGCCCTCGCGACCGCCGAAATGGGCAAGCCCAGCGCCCAGGCCCGCGGCGAAGTCGAAAAATGCGCCCGCACCTGCGAGTATTTCGCCAACCACGGCCCCGCGCTCCTCGCGGACGAACGGCCGCCCGGCGCCCCGCCGGATGCGCGGGTCGTTTACGAACCGCTCGGAGTCGTGCTCGGCATCATGCCGTGGAATTTCCCGTTCTGGCAGGTCATCCGCGCCGCCGCGCCGGCCTTGCTGGGCGGAAACACGCTGCTCCTCAAACACGCCCCCAACGTCGCCGGCTGCGCGCTCGCGATCGCGGCCGTGTTCGAACGCGCGGGCCTGCCCGCCGGCGTGTTTCAGGTGCTCCTCACGGGCACGGCCCCCATCCCGGCCCTCATCGCCGACGAGCGCGTGCGCGCTGTCACCTTCACCGGCAGCACGGGTGCCGGCCGAAAAGTCGCCGCGCTCGCGGGAGCCGCGATGAAGCCCGGCGTCTACGAACTCGGGGGCAGCGATCCCTACCTCGTGCTCGCCGATGCCGACCTCGAACTCGCGGCGGAGACCTGTGCCGCGGCCCGCCTGATCAATTCCGGCCAAAGCTGCGCCTCGGCCAAACGCTTCATCGTGGCGCGTCCGGTGCGGCGCGACTTCGAACGTCTCGTCACGGCCCGGCTCGCCGCGCGTCGCACCGGCGATCCGGCCCATCCGACCAACGACGTCGGTCCGCTCGCGCGCGCCGATCTGCGCGCAAACCTCCATCGCCAAATCACCGCCAGCATCCGCAGCGGTGCGCGCCTCTTGCTCGGCGGCGCCCCCCTCCCCGGCCCGGGATTTTTCTACGCCACGACCCTGCTCACGAATGTCCGGCCCGGCATGCCCGCAGCCGATGAAGAACTCTTCGGCCCTGCCGCCGCGATTTTGGTCGCGCGCGACGACGCCGATGCGGTGCGACTCGCCAATGCCACGCCCTACGGCCTCGGCGCGGCGATTTTCACGCGGAGCGCCCGCCGCGCCCGCGAACTCGCCCCGCAACTCGACGCCGGCTTCGTCGCGATCAACACGTTCGTCCGCTCCGATGCGAGTCTCCCTTTCGGCGGGGTAAAAGCCAGCGGCCTGGGCCGCGAACTGGGCCCCCACGGCCTGCGCGCTTTCCTCAACATAAAAACGGTCGTCGGCTAACGCGGTCCGCCGGCGAGAACCGGCAGCGCACGCCCTGCGCCGGTTCTGCTGCCGCAAGCCACCGTCGTTCGTACCACATCCGCCGGCATCCGTCCCGCTGCCGTCGCCGAGGCCCGCCGTGGGCCGCCCACTCGCCGACCTCGTGACCGACCATCCCCCCGAAACATTCTCCGACCTCTTCTGGGCGCAACACGGCGTTCGCGCCGAGGATTTCGCACGCGTGCGGGTCGAACGTTCGCTGCATCCCCGGGCGCGCGCCTTACGCCGGCTGCGGGACTTGATACCGGGTGACTATTTCGGACCCGATCTGGAGTTGGCGCGCAACATCGGTCGGCGCACGAGCGCGGGCGACTTCACGTCGGAAGTCGCAGAGTTTCACGCCC
>CAJAYO010000903.1 GCA_903948415.1 uncultured Opitutia bacterium
CCAAATCATCGGTGAAGGCGCGTCTGATTGCGGGAATCAGGGGGAAGAGGCAACTCCGCTGATGGGTGTCCAATCGGGCCCACGCGGGCGCACGGTCGCCCCCCCTCCTTCGCCGCTTCAGGTCGCGGCGGGCCCGGTCACGCCAACCTTCCCCTGTTGCCTCCCCTTTCGCGGACCGTTCGCCCACCGGCTGTCACCGACCGTGTGAGCGCGGGGCTCATCGGTTTCGTTCTCGCCGAAACCGCCCCCCCCCACGCCCTCGACGCCGCTACGGCCGACCGCGGGAACGCGCTCACGGAGCTCGCCCAACGTGGCGACCATACGCTCGCCAATCCTTCGCGTCTGAACGCGAACCGATCCCGCGGCCCGCCGCCTCTTCCGCCCATGAAACGCCTCCCCTCGCTCCCCACTCTGGTAATCGCCCCGCCTGCCCTCCATCTTCCGCCCCTCGCTCGCGCCGCCGCGATTCCCTTCGCCCACGAGACCTCCGATCTCCAACCCGACCCGCCGTCCGTTTCGGCACGCCCTCCACCAGCTTCCGCTTTGCGATCCTCCCCCTCAAGGCGCCCAAGGCGCGCGTCCCTCCGCCTGCTCGCCGAAGCCGGCTCGTTTCACGAACAAGACGACCCACGCGGCCACGCGCATTTTCGCGAACACCTGGCGTTCGACGGGAGCCAAAATTATCAGCCGGGCTCCCTCGTGGAATTGCTCCAGCGCCTGGGCATGAAATTCGGCGCCGACATCGTCCGCGAGAAGCGCACCCGCGACTCCATCCAAAGCCGCGTCTCCGATGCCCGGTTGGCGTTCGCTTTTGCCACCACGTTTTCCCCGAAACGCCTCCCCATCGGCCGGGCCGAGATCATCTCGACGGCCCCGCCGAGCGCTTCCTCGATTTCTGGAACACCGGGTATTGCCCCGAGCACATGGCCGTCGGCGTCGTGGGCGACATCGCCGTCGCCCTCGTCGAGAAACTGATCGCCGCCCAGTTCACCGATCTCGCCGCGCGCAGCTCCGCCCGGCCCGATCCCTCCCTCGGCGAAATCGTAAAATCCGACAGCGTGCGCGCCTATTTTCATTCCGAAACCGAGATGCCCAACCCCAGCATCTCGCTTCTTTCGCTGACGCCGGCCGGCGCCGAGCCCGAGACCGGCGCCCACCGGCTCAACCACCTCCCCCGCCAGATCGCCCTCGCGATGCTCCATCGCCGTTTCTCCAAGTTGGCCAAAAAAGAGAACGCCCCGTTCCTCGGCGCGGGCGCCTACGCCGCCGAATTGGTCAAGTTCATGCGCGAAGCCACCGTATCCATCACCTGCAAGCCCGGGCAAGGGTCCGCCGCGCTCGCCGTCGGCGAACCCGAACTGCGCCGCGCCCTCGCACCCGTTTTCAGGCCCCTGAACTCAAGGCGGTTCTCGGCTCCTTCACCAACAGCCTCGACCAGGCATTGAAAACCGCGCCCACCCGCCGCTCCCACGGCCTCGCCGGCCTGATCTCGCAGCATCTGCCCGACCGCCCCGTCACCACCCATCCCGCAGCGGAACCCGCCTCTATACCATCCCGCCCTCGCCAAGATCACCGTCGCCGACTGACTCGCGGCCCTACACGCCGCGTTCTCCGCGCCGGGCCGCTATGTCATGGTCACAGGCATTGCCACGATCACCGGCGACGCCAACGCCGCCCTCGTCGCCGCCTACGACACGTCCCGGGCCGTCAAAATTGCCACGGCGATCTCCACCTCGAAGCCATCGTCGCGGCCTTCGCCGCCACCCTGGGAACGCTCCCCGCCCGCGAAACCAAACCCGGCCACGCCCTTTCCCAAGACCTCCTCCATCCCCACCGAAATTCCTCTGGGCCATGTGCACCTCTCCTGGCCCACGACCGCCAGCATGGACAGCCAACGCGACCGCCGTCTCTCCCTGCTGAACACCGTCCGCAGCGACCGCCTCCGCGTGAAAATCCGCGAGGAGATCGGCGGCACCTGCAGCCCCGGCGCCTACAGCACCACGAGCGACCCGTTTCCCGGCTACGGCTACATCGCCGCCAGCTGCATCGTCGAACCCGCCATGGCCGCCAAACTCTCCGGGGCCATCCTCGCCATCGGCGACGGCCTCGCCACCAACGGCGTGACCGAAGACGAACTCACGCGCGCGCGCCAGCCCGCCCTCACCTCCCTGTGCCCAGCCCTCCGCATCAATTCCTCCTGGCTCAGCAGCGTCCTCCGCCGGCCGCAGGAAAAACCCGCCGCGCTCGCCCCCCCCCTCGCGATCGCACCGCCGACACCGAGGCCATCACCCCGGCCGAACTCGCCGCGCTCGCCAAACAATACCGCGGCACGGCCCGCTTGCCGCGCGTCACGATCCGCCCGGCCGTCCAGCCGGAGGTCGCGCTCGCCGCGGCTTCCGGGCCGCGCGACGTCC
>CAJAYO010000904.1 GCA_903948415.1 uncultured Opitutia bacterium
GCCGGGGGTGAAGACGGAGGTGACGGGCGAGCGCCACACGCTCGCCGATTTCGTCGATTTCTTCCCCGCGCTGGCCGATCTCAGCGGGTTGGCGCTTCCGCCGCGCCCGAAACCGCGCGACGGCGCCTTGAAACGGATGCGGCCGTTTGAAACCCGGGCGGAGCCGAAGGGCGACTCCCGCACGGCGCCGGGAGGCCCGGTGAGCGCGCCCGGAAAATGCGCCCCTTTTGACTGCCGGCGCCCGGACCTCCGGTGGTGCCTGGCCTGAACGTTCAACCGCTCCCCGCCATGTGTGTTTCCCTCTCCCGTCTGCCAATCGCCGCCCGTCGTTTCGCTGCCCGTCGTTTCGGCGCCGGCGCACTCGCCGCCGTGGCCGCCATTGCCTGGGGCGCGGCCGCGCCCGATCACTCCGGGGTGCCCGGCGTCGTGATCGCGCACAGCCCGAAGTCGACGCGCGTTTTCTTGGGCTCGGCCGGAATCGCGATTCTGCCGGATGGCACCTACCTCGCGAAGCACGACGAGTTCGGGCCCGGCAGCACCGAGCGGGCCAGCGCGGTCACCCGCGTCTACCGTTCGGCGGATCGCGGCGCAACCTGGGCGCCAAGCAGCCGGATCGACGGGCTGTTCTGGGCGACGGTCTTTGCGCACCGCGGAGCGGTCTACCTCATGGGCACGACGGCCGGGCACCGGCACGGTCATTGCGTGATCCGGCGCTCGACCGACGGCGGCCGCACCTGGACCGAGCCGAACGATGAGCGCCACGGCCGGTTGTTTCCGGATATCTCCTACCACACGGCGCCGGTTCCCGTGGTGGTGCATCAGGGCCGCATCTGGCGGGCCATGGAAGATGAGAAAGGCGGCACCAAGTGGGGGCTGATGTTCCGCGCGTTCATGCTGTCGGTACCGGAGGATGCGGACCTGCTCGTGGCGGCCAACTGGACGGCGTCGAACGCGCTGCCGCACGACCCCGCCTACCTCGGCGGCCGCTTTGGCGGGTGGCTGGAAGGCAACGCCGTCGTCGATCCCGCGGGCCGGATCGTCAACGTGCTGCGCGTCGACCACCGCGCGTTGCCGGAAAAGGCGGCGATCATCCGAATCTCGGCCGACGGCCGCGAGGCGACCTTCGACCCGGCGCGCGACTTCGTGGACCTGCCCGGCGGCTGCAAGAAATTCGTCATCCGCCCGGATCCGCGGGACGGGCGTTACTGGACCCTCGTCAACGCGGTGCTGCCGGCCCACCGCGACGGCAACGTCGAGCGCATCCGTAACGCGGCCGTCCTGATGTCGTCGACGGATCTCCGCGCATGGACGCCCCATCACCTCGCGCTCTACCACGCCAACACCGCGTCCCACGGGTTCCAATACCTCGATTGGCAGTTCGACGGCGACGATCTCGTCGTAGCCGCCCGCACGGCGTTCGACGACGGGATCGGGGGCGCGGACAACCAGCACAACTCGAACTACCTCACGTTTCACCGGCTCGAGCGGTTTCGGCGCCATGTCGGCGACCGCGTGGAGCTGGCCCAACCCTGAGCCGCCCGCCCGTCCCGGCTCGACACGATTCCCGCCCTGTTGCTCTCCTCTTTCCCGATGCGCTCCTCCTTCATGCTATGGTCCGCGTGCGCGTTCGCCCTGGCCACCGTTTGGGCCCGCGGTGCGACGTCGCCGGCGGCCAAGGTCAATGTCCTCTTCATCGCCGCCGATGATCTGCGCGCCGACCTCGGTTGCTACGGCCATCCCGAGGTGAAGACGCCGCACTTGGACGCCCTCGCGCGGCGCGGTGTGTTGTTTGAGCGCGCGTATTGCCAGCAGGCGGTCTGCAACC
>CAJAYO010000905.1 GCA_903948415.1 uncultured Opitutia bacterium
AACAACGAGCAGAGCGGGAAATACGGCGGCTATCAGCCGCTGGGCATTTTGGCCCTCGGAGAGAAAGCCAAGGTTCCCCCCGGCCAGTTTCTCGCGTTAGGAGACAACTCGGGCAACAGCGCCGACGGACGCTACTGGGGTTTCGTGCCCGGCAAAGACGTCGCCGGCCGACCGCTGTTTATCTATTTCCCTTTCACGCAGCACTGGGGCCCGGCGCGCTAAGGTGCCCGCCGGTGCCCGGCACCGAAGCCAACGACACCCGCGATTGGTCGGGCAGCGGGGCTGAAAACCAGGGGGCCCTGCCGGATGATTTACGGCAGCGCGGGGCGCAGCGGCGCACGCGTGTCGGCGGGGACGGGGTAGACGGCCCGGTGTGTTTCGAGGGCGGCGATCAACCCGGTCATCATGCGGCGGAGTTCGGCGGGAGCGGTGGCGGCCAGGTTGGTTTGCTCGAAGGGATCGCGGCCGAGGTGAAAGAGCTGGTAGTGGGAATGCTCCGACACGGCGGTCGGGAAGTAGTGGTAGACGACTTTCCACGGGCCGTCGCGGTAGCTGGTCCAGTAGTCGCTGCGGTGCGGCGCGTGGGGATAATGCATCAGGAAAGTTTCGGGGCGCGACGGATCGGGCCGGCCGGCGAGGAGGGTGTCGAGGCGCGCACCGTCGACGACGTGGCCGGGCGGGACGGGCACGCCGGTCACGCCGAGAATGGTGGGGAACAGATCCATGACCGCGGCCTGCTGGGCCTGGATGGCGCCGACAGCGAGGGGCAGGCGCTGCTGGTGGGCGTTGGCGGGGGCGGGCTTGGCCCAGGCGGCGATGAAGGGCACGCGCATGCCGCCCTCGTAGTGCGAACCCTTTTTGCCGCGCAGCGGGGCGGCGCAGGCGACGGCGTGCTCGTGGCCGAGGGGCGCATCGGAGCCGTTGTCGCCGAGAAAAAAGATCAGCGTGTTTTCGGCGACGCCGAGGGCTTCGAGGTGGTCGAGGAGGTCGCCGAGCGATTTGTCCATGCCCTCGATCAGGGTGGCGAAGGCCTGCGCGTTGGCGGGTTTGCCGGAGTTCTTGTAGTTTGCCGCGAAACGCGGGTCGGCCTGAAACGGCGAATGCACCGCGTAGTGCGCGAGGTAAAGGTAGAAGGGCTGGCTGGCCTTGGCGGCGAGGCTGACGTGCGCCTTGGCCTCGAGCGTGAGCGCGTCGGTGAGGAAGAGATCGGTGCCGTGGTATTGGGCGAGGTGCGGGACGGCGCTGGAGGCCCGCTTGCCGCCGTGGCCGAAATTTTCCTTCGCGTAGTAGCTGCCGGGCGCGCCGATGGAAGCGCCGCCGACATTGGTGTTGAAGCCGAGGGTGAGCGGGTCCGCGCCTTCCGATGCACGGGGGCCAAAGTGACCTTTGCCCACGTGGATGGTCTTGTAACCGCCGGCCTGCAACAGACGGGGCAAGGTGACATCGCCGCGCTTGAGTCCCTGCCAGTTCCACTCCGGTGCGCCCTTGGGCCCGGCGTTGTCGGTGTCGGGATTGATCCAGTTCGTGGTGCGATGGCGCGCGGCGTTCTGGCCGGTCATGATCGCGATGCGGGTGGGCGAGCAGACACTCATCGCGCAGAATTGGTTGAAGCGGATGCCGCGTGCGGCGAGGCGCTCCATGTTCGGCGTGCGATAGTAATCGTTGAGCGGATAACGTTTCGCCTGTCCGGCGGCGTCCGTGAGAAACGGCAGCGAGGTGTCCATCACGCCCATGTCATCGACGAGGAAGACGACGATATTCGGGCGCGGCGGGGGAGCGGACGCGGCGCCGGCGGAGAGGAGGCACGAGGCGAAGAGGACGGCGGCGAAGAGAGGTTTCATGGGGGGCGGAAGCAGCGGATGAAGGACGCGGGGGCGACTGTGGCGGGCCGCCGGGCCGACGCGAATCCGAAGCAAGAAAAAGTGGGCGAAGGGACCTGCCGGGGACGCCGCCCGTGGCCGGGGCACTCGGCGATTGAATTTGGCGGCGAGGGCGGCAGGTTGGGCGGATGTCCTCCTGTCGTTCCACCCTTCTCGCGAGCCTCTGGGCTCTGACGTTCCTGCCGTGGCTTGGAGCTGCGGCAGCCCCGGCCGTGGCGGATCCCGGATTCAGTGTCGACAAGATGGACCGCTCGGTCGACCCCCGCGCCGATTTTGCGAAATACGCCGCCGGCGGCTGGTATGCGCGCAACGAAATCCCCGCGGACAAAGCCCGGTGGGGCGGTTTCAATGAGCTGACCGAGAGCAATTGGACGAAAGTGCGCGGGGTCGTCGAAGCGGCCGCCGCCGCGCCCGGGGCGCCGGGCAGCATCAGCCAGAAGGTCGGCGATTTTTTCACGTCCGCGATGGACACCGGCGCCATCAATGCCCGCGGCCATCAACCCCTGGCCGCCGAATTCGCCGCCATTGGCGGGGCCCAATCCGTCGCGGAGCTTTTCACCGTCGTCGCGCGGATGCGGCTCAGCCTGGGCAGCCCCTTTCTCGGTTTGGCCTTTTATCCGGACCAAAAGCAAAGCGACCGGTACGGCTTCTATCTTTTTCAGGGCGGAATGAGCCTGCCGTCGAAGGACTATTATTTCTCGGAAAAGTTCGCGCGCGAGCGTTGGGAGTTCCTGGGACACGTGGCGAAGATGTTTGAACTCGCCGGGGAGACGCGCGGGGTCGCCTACCAAAATGCCGAGACCGTCTTCGCGTTGGAGAAAGCGCTCGCCGCGCAGGCCAAGCTCCCGGTGGAGCTCCGGGATCGTCTCGCCAACTACAACAAGATGACCGTCGCCGCCGCCGTCACGGCCTACCCCGGGGTGCCGGTCGCCCCGTTGATGGCGGGCCTCGGGGTGCCGGCGTCGGTCACCGAGGTGATCGTCGGGCAACCGAAGTTTTTCGAAGGCCTGTCCGCGGTCTTGCTCGCGACGCCACTCGCCGATCTGAAGACCTACGCGCGCTGGCATCTTTTGACGGATGCCGCCCCGCATCTTGCATCGTCGTTCGACGACGAGAATTTTCGTTTTTTCGGCACGGTGCTGAACGGCACGCCGCAACAGGAGCCGCGCTGGCAGCGCGCCACGAAGATCGTGGATGCCTCGGTCGGTGAGGCGCTCGGCCAGCTTTACGTCGCAAAACACTACCCGCCCGCGGCCAAGGCCCGCATGGACGAGATGATCCGCAATATCCGCGCGGTCTTTCGTGAGCGCCTCGAGAAACTCGAGTGGATGTCTGCGCCGACCCGCGCCAAAGCCCTCGCCAAATTTGACCGCTTCGAACCGATGATCGGGTTTCCCGCGAAGTGGCGCGACTACTCGGCCGTCGACATCCGGCGCGACGACTATTTCGGCAACGTCGTGCGCGCGAAGCAGGCCGCGGCCCGGCGCCAGATCGACCGCACGGGCCAGGTGGTCGATCGCAGCGAGTGGTCGATGACCCCGCCGACGGTCAACGCCTACTACTCACCCGTGACGAACCAGATCGTGTTCCCGGCCGGTATTCTCCAGCCTCCGTTCTTCGATTTCACGATGGATGACGCGGTGAACTACGGGGCCATCGGGGGTGTCATCGGCCACGAGATCACGCACGGGTTCGACGACCAAGGCCGGCGTTCCGACGCCGACGGCAATCTCACCGATTGGTGGACGGCTGACGATGCCGCGAAATTTCGCGAGCGAGCGCAGAAACTCGTCGAGCAGTTTAACAACTACCAGGCGCTGCCGGGCCTCGCGATCAACGGCCAGCTCTCGCTCGGCGAGAACATCGGCGACCTCGGCGGGACCTCGATCGCGTTTGAGGCGCTGCAGCGTTCACTGGTCGGAAAAGAGAAGAAGCTGATCGACGGTCTGACGCCGGAACAGCGCTTCTATGTGTCGTGGGCGCAGCAATGGCGCACAAAGTTCCGCGACGATGCGATGCGCCTGCAGATCGCGCGCGGCCCGCATGCTCCGGGGAACTTCCGGGCGATGGGCCCGCTGGTGAACCAGCAGGAATTCTTCGACGCCTTTGGGATCAAGGAAGGCGATCCCATGTGGCGAAAACCGGCTGACCGCTGTGAGATTTGGTGAGGCGGGCGCGCGCGGGCGCCCGGGCGCGGAGTGCGGGGTGACGGGTGAGGGGCGCGACCCGGACGATTCGGGACGCGGTAGCGGCGAGCGCCAGCGAGCCGCCGCCGGACTCGGCTGGCTGGCGCTCGGCCGCTACCGGTCATTGCCTGCTTCGCTTCTTCGGTGTCGTTACACTATTGGGGGATGGGATCGGAGCGGCGGACGGTCTTGCCCTCCCAGATGGCCTCGTCGGTTTTGCGGTCGTAGGTGAGCACGCGGCTGGCGCTGTTGGGCGCGAGCGGGCGGTCGATTTTTGGGAGCCATTTTTTGTGCTCGGCGATCACCGCGGCGTGCTCGGGCTTGCCGGCGAGATTGGTCCACTCGTTGGGATCGTTCTGCATGTCGTAGAGTTCCTCG
>CAJAYO010000906.1 GCA_903948415.1 uncultured Opitutia bacterium
AGCAGGATGCCGCCAACGGGGAACTCCAGGCGTCCAACGAAGAAGGTCAGTCGGCCAACGAGGAGTTGCAAAGTCTCAACGAGGAACTGGAGACCTCGAAGGAGGAGCTCGAGTCGACCAACGAGGAACTCACGACGGTCAACGAGGAGATGGTCAACCGCAACAGCGAGCTCAACCGCCTGCTGGGCGACCTCACCAATCTTCAGGCTTCCGCCAAACTCGCGATCGTCCTCCTCGGCCGCGATCTCACCATCCGCCGCTTCAGCGAGAAGGCGGAAGCGAAGTTTCATCTGCTCCCGACCGACTTGGGCCGGCCGTTCGGCGCGATCCGGCACAATCTCAATGCGCCCGATCTTACCCGGGTTCTCGCCCAAGTGGTCAAGGAGGGCAAAGAACGCGAGCGCGAGGTGACCGATGCCGACGGCCACTGGTATTCCCTGCGTGTGCGCCCCTACCTGACAGCCGACCAGAAGATCGACGGCGTCGTCCTGGTGCTGGTGAATATCGACGATTTGAAACGCACGGAGCGGCTCATCATCGCGGAGCGCGAGCACGCGCAGGCCATCATCCGGACCGTGCCCAACCCGCTCGTGATTCTCACCGCCGATCTGCGGGTGGCTTCCGCGAACGAGGCGTTCTACCGCACGTTCAAGCTGACGGCCAAAGCGACCGAGGGGCAGTTGATTTTCGAACTGGCGCACGGCGGCTGGGACACTCCGCGCCTGCGGCATCTCCTGTTGGAGATCATCCCGAAAAACAGTGTCTTCAATGATTTTGAGCTCACGCATCATTTCGGCCCCGTGGGTCAGCGCAGTCTCCTGCTCAACGCGCGTCTGATGGACGCCACCAGCGAACGACCCAAGGAAATCCTTCTTGGCATCCAGGACGTCACCGACGTGCTGACGTTCCAGTCCGAACTGCGGCGCTCGGAACTGCGCTACCGCCGGCTTTTCGAAACCGCGCAGGACGGCATTCTGCTTCTCGATCCGCAGACCCGGAAAATCACCGACGCCAATCCGTTTATCCTGAAACTGCTCGGCTATACCCGGGAGCAGCTCCTCGGCCGGGAGCTGTCGGAAATCGGGCTCCTCAAGGACAAGGCGGCCAGCCGCGAGGCGTTTCTCGAACTGAAAGAGGAAGGATTCATCCGCTACGACGATCTTCCCCTCCGGACGAAGGACGGCCAGCGCCGGGAAGTGGAGTTCGTCAGCAATCTTTACGAGGCCGAAGGCCATGCGGTCATCCAGTGCAACATCCGTGACATCACCGCGCGCAAGGAGGCGGAAGAAGCGTTGCGCGAGAGCGAGGAGCGCTACCGTAGCCTGTTCAACTCGATCGACGAGGGCTTTTGCGTGATCGAGATGATCTTTGATCCGAGCGGGAAACCGGTCGACTACCGCTTTTTGGAGGTGACGCCCTCGTTCGAGCGGCAGACGGGGTTTACCAACGCCGTGGGCAAGCGGATGAGCCGGATTGCCCCGAAGCTCGAAGCCCGGTGGTTTGAAACCTATGGCAAAGTCGCCGACACCGGAAAGCCCGTCCGCTTCGTTGACGAAGCGAAGGCGCTGAAAAAGTGGTTCGACGTCTACGCCTTTCGGGTCGGGGGACCGGGCAGTCGGAATGTCGCGGTCCTGTTCCGCGACATCACCGGACGCAAACATGCCGAGGCCGCCTTGCGGGCCGTGAAGGCGGACTTGGATGGCCATGCGGCGAAACTTGAGTCCGTCGTGGTCGAGCGCACCGCCGAGCTCACCGTCGCAAACCGCCGGCTAACGGGGGCGGTCGCCGCGATGCAAAAAGGCCGGGAAGAATTCAAGTTCCTCTTCGAGGAGTCCGAGTTCATGCAGAAAAAGCTGCGCTATCTGGCGAGGCAGCTGCTGACCGCCCAGGAGGACGAACGGCGGCATATCAGCCGCGAGCTGCACGACGAAGTCGTCCAGACCCTCGTGGGCATCACTGTCGAGCTGGCGGCGCTCGGCCGCGCGGCGAATCTCGGTCCGCGGGCCCTCCAGGCCAAAATCCTGCGCACCCAGCGGCTCGTGGAAAAATCGGTGACGGCCGTGCACGATTTCGCGCGCGAGTTGCGCCCGGCCGTGCTGGATGATCTCGGCCTCATCCCCGCGCTCCACGCCTACATCAAGCAGCTCGCCGCAAAGAAAAAGCTGAAGATCCACCTGACGGCTTTCGCCAGCGTCGAGGCCATGGACACCGAGAAACGCACCGTGCTCTACCGCGTCGCGCAGGAAGCGCTCACCAACGTCGGACGCCACGCCCAGGCCACCGCAGTGCACGTGCGCATCACCGCCCTCCCGGGCGCTGTGCGTCTGGAGGTCCACGACAACGGCAAGTCGTTCCAAGTGGCGCAGACCCTGTCGCCGACGACGAACAAGCGTCTCGGCCTGCTCGGCATGCGCGAGCGCGTCGAAATGGTGGGCGGCGTCGTGGTCATCGAGTCCGCCCCCGGCCGGGGCACCACCGTGCGCGCCGAGATCCCGTTCCGACCTCCCGCGGCCCCCTCTTCATCATGAAAAAAATCACCGTGTTGCTGTCCGAGGACCATGCAATCGTCCGGCAAGGGCTGTGCAAACTGTTGGAAACGGACGGGTCCTTTGAGGTCGTCGGTCAGGCGCAGACCGGCCGTGAGGCGATCTTGTTGGCCGCGCAACTCCGCCCCGATGTAATCCTCATGGACATCGCCATGCCGGAGCTCAACGGGCTGGAGGCGGCGCGCCAGATTCTCGGCGTCAATTCCGCCGCCAAAGTCATCATGCTCTCGGCCCACAGCGACGACGAGTATGTGGAGCGCACCATCGCCGTCGGCGCCCTGGGCTTCCTCGAAAAGCAGACGTCGGCGGAGATTCTTACCAAGGCGATCCACGAGGTCGCCAAAGGGAAGACGTTTTACAGCCCCACCATCGCCAAGCGCCTCGCCGACGGGAAACGACGTTGCGTCGACCGCGATGGGCAGGCCAAGCCGAATGCCGCGCGGCTCACTTCCCGCGAAACCGAGGTGCTCCAACTCGTCGCGGAAGGTCAGGCCAACAAACAGGTCGCGAGCACGCTCGGCATCAGCATCAAGACCGTGGAAAAGCACCGGCAGCATTTGATGGACAAGCTCAACATCCACGATACCGCCGGTTTGACCCGTCACGCCATCGCCACCGGGGTGATCGAGAGCCGCGTCCAACTGACGATCCTCTGATCGTCTTCGCGTATCGGACTCGCCTGGACGTGGTCGGCCAACACCCCGCCGCGACCGGACGAATGATGGCAGATTTTGGTCGATTCAACCCAGGCTCCCTCTCGAATGAAAAACCCCCATCGCAAAGTGCCCGCTCCCGCCCGCGCCGTTCGTCTGCCCAAAGCCCCCACCGGCATCAAGGGGCTCGACGAAATCACGGGCGGCGGCCTGCCGCGGGGCCGGCCCACGCTCGTCTGCGGCGGCGCGGGCTGCGGCAAGACGCTCCTTGCGGCGGAATTTCTCGTGCGCGGGGCGACGGAGTTCGGCGAGCCGGGCGTGTTGATGGCGTTCGAGGAGACGGAAAAGGAACTGACCGCCAATGTCGCTTCGCTGGGCTTCGACCTCGCGGGACTCGTGCGGCAAAAAAAGATTCTCGTCGATTACGTCCACCTTGAGCGCGGGATGATGCAGGAAAGCGGCGAGTACGATCTGGAGGGCATCTTTGTGCGGCTGGGTCACGCGATCGACTCCATCGGGGCCAGGCGCGTCGTCTTGGACACGCTGGAAGTGCTCTTCGCCAGCCTGCCCGACGAAGCGATCTTGCGCGCGGAGCTGCGCCGGCTCTTTCGCTGGCTGAAGGACAAGGGCGTGACCGCCGTCATCACCGCCGAGCGCGGGCGCGAATCACTGACGCGCCACGGCATGGAGGAATACGTCTCCGACTGCGTGCTGCTGCTCGACCACCGCGTCCACGACCAGATTGCCACGCGGCACCTGCGCGTCGTCAAATACCGCGGGGCGCAGCACGGGACCAACGAGTTTCCGTTCCTCATCGGCGCCGAAGGCATCAGCGTGCTGCCGATCACGTCGCTGGGGTTGAACCACGAGGTGTCAAGCGAGCGCATCGCCACCGGCATTCCCCGCCTCGACGCGATGTTGGGCGGGCGCGGCTTTTACCGCGGCAGCAGCATTCTGCTCACCGGCACCCCCGGCACCGGCAAGACCAGCGTCGCCGCCAATTTTGCCCAGGCCGCCGGCCGGCGAGGGGAGCGCACCCTGTTTTTCTCGTTTGAGGAGTCGCCCGCACAGATCGTCCGCAACATGAAGTCGATCGGCCTGCGGCTGGAGCCGCTGGTGAAACGCGGCCTGCTGCGGTTTCACTCTCAGCGCCCGTCGCACTACGGTTTGGAGATGCATCTGGCGACGATGTTCAAGGAGATCGCCGAATTCCGCCCGCAGGTCGTCGTCGTCGACCCGATCACGAGCCTGGTGGAACTCGGCACGGCCTCCGAAGGCAAGGCGATGGTCACCCGGTTGGTCGACTACTTGAAGGCCCAACAGATCACCACGCTGTTTACCAGTCTCACCGAGGGCGGGCATACGTTGGTGGACAATGTCGCCGCCGTCACGGCGCCGATGGATGCGTGGCTCTCGTTGCAGGACTTCGAAGGCAACGGCGAACGGAACCGCGTCTTCTACGTCCTCAAGGCGCGCGGTATGGCGCACTCGAATCAGATCCGCGAGTTTTTGATTTCGGACCGGGGCATCGACATCGTGGACGCCTACATTGGCGTGAGCGGGGTCTTGACCGGTTCGGCCCGCGTGGCGCAAAGCGCCCTGGAAAAAGCCGCGGTGCTGGCCGCCCAGCAAGAGGCCGCCCAGCTCAAGCGCGAAGTCGAGCGCAAGCGCGCGGCCGTCGAACGGCAAATCAGCGGGCTGCGGGCCGACTACGAAACCGAGGCCGCGGAATTGCGCCGCATCGCCGATCAGGTGGGTACGCGCACGGTCTTGCTCGGCACCGAACGGGCGGCGTCCGGCCTCCTGCGGCAGGCGGATGCCAAGGCTTCGGCGCTCCCGCCGGGCAAGTCCCGCCAGGGGAAGGGAACCCCGTGAAAACCAAGCGTACCAAAGTGCGGGCGCCCGCGCCCGCGAAACCCACGCCTCCGCCGTGGCAGTTGCGCCTCTATGTGACCGGCGAGACCGAGAAGTCGCGCCGGGCCTTTTCGAACCTCAAGGAAATCTGTGAAACCCACCTCAAGGCCCGCTACCGCATCACCGTGATCGATCTGCTCAAACATCCCCAGTTGGCCAAGGGAGACCAGATCCTCGCCGTGCCCACCGTTGTGCGCCGCCTGCCCAAACCGGTGCGGATTCTCATTGGCACCCTGAGCGAAACCGCCCGGGTGCTCGTCGGGCTCGACCTGCGCGTGACCGACGAAGGGAGAACTCGCTCCTGAAAACGCCGATCCAGCCCAAAACCATACCGACCCGCCGAACGCGGCCGACGACGCCCCGTGCGACCAAGACCGGGATCGTTCCCCCCGCGAACCGGTTCGTTTTACGCCTCTTTGTGGCGGGTGCGACCACCCGGTCCCACCAAGCCGTGATGCGCGTCCGCGCGCTGTGCGACGGACAGCTGAAAGGCCGCGTGAAACTCGAGGTCGTCGACATCTACCAACAGCCCGGCCTGGCGCGAACCAACCAGATCGTGGCGACTCCGACGCTGATCATCGTTTTGCCGCTGCCGTTGCGCCGGTTCATCGGCAATCTGGCCAATCTCACCGATCTCTTCGTCGAGCTGGATGTGGGGGCGGCCGGGCATCTCTTTCCATGAAGAAAAAATCCGATCGTTGCGGCGCGCACCCTGGGCCGAGCGCCGAGCTGGCCGACCTGCGTCTCCGCGTGGCCGAAGCGGAGGGCACGCTCGGCGCGATCCGCCGCGGCGAAGTCGACGTGGTGGTGGTCTCGGAAAAACAGGGGCTGAAGCTGTTCACGCTCGATGGCGCCGGCGAGGCCTACCGCACGCTGATCGAATCCATGAACGAGGGCGCGCTCACGCTCACCGCCACCAAAACGATCCTCTACGCCAATACCTGTTTTGCCCGCATGGTGAAGACCCCGCTCGAACAGGTGATGGGCGGCTCGTTCCGTCGCTTTCTCGCTCCGGTCGATCTGGCCGCGCTACGGGCGCTCCTGCGAAAAAAAACCAAGACCGGGACCAAGGTGCAGGTGCAGCTGACCGCCGCCGATGGTTCAAAAATGCCGGTGCAAGTCTCGTTTCGCCCGCTGGCCGCGCCGGGGCCCGACGGAGCGACCCTGAGCGTCGTCGTGACGGATATGACGGCGGCCCGGCTCAGCGAGGATGAGTTGAGGGCCCTGACCAAACGCGTCGTGCAGGTGCAGGAGGCCGAGCGCGGCCGCGTGTCGCTCGAACTCCATGACAACATCACCCAATTGCTCTGCGCCATCCAGTTTCGCAGCCAGTCGCTCGTGGACAGCTTGCCGGCGCGCGCCGGTTCGGCGCGGGCCGAGGCGGAAACACTGCGCGAAATGCTCGGCGACACCGTCAAAGAAGTGGAGCGCATCGCCCACAACCTGAGGCCGAGCGTGCTCGATCAGTTGGGGTTGTCGGCGGCCCTCCGCGAGACGTGCACCGAGTTTTCCGCCCGCACCGGCCGGGTCGTCACCCTCGCCTGCGAACAACTGGCGGGGCGGTTGCCCGCCGACACGGAACTGGCCCTCTACCGGATTCTCGAGATCGCCTTGAAAGACGTGGAGCAGCATGCCCGCGCCCGTTCGGTGAACGTGACGCTGACTCAGAGTGAGTCCCACGTTGAGTTGGTGATCCGGGACGACGGGGTGGATTTTGATCCGCCATCGGCGCGAAACAAATCTGCTGCCCGGGACGGGATCGGCCTGCTCAGCATGCGCGAACGCACCCGATATGTCGGCGGCGCGATGACCGTAAAATCGTCCGGCCGCGCGGGAACGGAAGTCGAAGTCCGGGTGCCACTGGTGTCCGGCGCCACCTTGGAGGCCTGAGCCGGCCCCGGGCTTCGGCCGCCAACTGGCGGTCACGCGCAGAGCACTTGGATGCTGCCGGCCGTGCGGCGCACCGGGTCCAGCCACGTCGAGGGCTGGGCATCGGCGCTGAATTCGGGACACGCCCGGGTCAGCAACACGCGCAGGCTTTCTCTCGCCCGGGCGATGCGGCTCTTGACGGTTCCGACATTGATGCCGAGCTGCGTGGCGATTTCGCCATAGGAGCGGTTCAGCGAGTTGCGGAGTACGAGGATTTCGCGCGGGCGGTCCCCGAGCTGTCTCATGCACTGGGCGACGAGTTCGGAGAACTCGCTCGTCACGGTCTCTCGCGCCGGGCCCGCCTCGTCCGACGCCACGAGATCGGAGAACGTGGCCTGATTCTCATCGCTGAACCTGCTGTCGAGCGAGACCGTGGCATGACGGCGACGGCGGTAAAAATACCAGTAGCGGTTACGCGAAAGATTGAGGGCGATGCGGTGCAACCACGTGGCGAGCGAAGCGTCGCCGCGGAACTTGGCGAGACCCCGGTGGGCCCGGATAAAGGTGTCCTGCGTGATTTCCTCCGCGTCCGCATGATTGCGTAGCATGGAAAAAGCGACCGAGAACATACGCTCGCGGTAGCGAGTCATGATTTGGACGAAAGCCGATTCGTCGCCGGCGTTGCACCGGCGCACCAGTTCGACATCGACCAGTGCCTCGTTTCGGGCGGCGGCAGCGCGGTCGGTGCGAGGGGTGAGAGGGGACGAAAGTTTGAAGGAGGAGGCGATTTCAGTGTGGGCGACCATGCCGCACACTAGCCGAGGAAACCGCCGGACGAAATGGGGTGAAGTGCTAGGGTGGTCCTTCGGCTCGCCGCACCCGACTCCCGCCGGAGGGCTGTCGCCCAGACACGGGGAACCGCCGGACCCCGTGGGCGCCGGCACTGCGTAGTAGGAAGCTGACTACAAAACCCGGATCGCGTGGCGGGCCCGGTCGTAGACCGGGTGTTCGGCGGGCATTGGGTCGAATAACGCCACGGGCCGAGAAAGGCTTTTTTGTTCAACCGATTCTCGCGAGGGGCCGCAATCCGTCCTGCCGGCCATCGGAGCCGACCACCTTTTCCCTCCGTCGGCCGATCGGCGGAAAACTGGCTGTATTCGATCCGGAGGCGCCCGCCAGGTTCTTCGCCCAACGCGCCGACCAAGGGGGCCGGATGGGGCGCAGGTCCAAGGGCGGCGGCGCTCGTCTGCGCAGCCCTCGCCGTAATTCGCCTCGCCGAATCCGGGTTTGCGGAAGGGCTTGGGTTTGTTTGCCGAAACCCCGGTCGAGAACTGGCCACGGAACGGACTAAACCAAATGATGGATACGTTTGAAAAAATGTTTTTTCGGGCTTTTTCACCGTCTGAAACAATAGTTTTCACAGGAGAAAAATAGCTCCGGAGGTCTGCGGAGGTAGCCTGATCTCCCGGTGTCCGAAAAAAAACACCTGCGGGTAGGTCAGTGCCCCATATCTGCGCGCCGGCACACCGGGTAGATTCCTCGTCTCAACCTATGCACCTAAAAAAAATCTCTGCTTTGCTTGTTCTTACCGCCAGCCCCATCGCGCTTTTCGCCTCGCCTGAAACGGACCGCAGGATCGAGTCCGCCGCCAAGGCCTCCTACAACTACCGCATGGTTTTGGAGGATCACGTGAAAGTTAAGGCCAACGACGGCGTGGTCACCCTGACCGGCACCGTGCAGGACAAGGACGACAAGGCGCTCGCGGCTGACACCGTGGAAAATCTGCCCGGCGTCACGAGCGTGAGGAATGAAATCAAGGTCGAGGCCAGCTATCCCGAGCACTCCGATGCGTGGATCGCCCTGAAAATTCGCAGCCGCCTGCTCGTGAAGGGCCATGTCAGCGCCGCCAACACCACGGTTACCGTGAAGGACGGGGTGGTCACCCTGGCCGGCACCGCCGACAACTTGGCGCAGAAGGAACTCACCGAAGTCTACGCCAAGGAAATCGACTGGGTGAAGTCGGTGAAGAACGAGATCGTCGTGAACGCGAATCCCGCCGCGGTTGAAACGCTGGGCGAGAAGATCGACGACGCCTCCATCACCACGCAGGTAAAATACGCGCTGCTCAGCCATAAATCGACCAGCGCGCTCAAAACCAAGGCCACGACCACCGACGGGGTCATCGTCATCACCGGCGTCGCGGCGTCCGCTGCCGAGAAATCGCTCGTGACCAAACTTGCCCAAGATGTCCGCGGCGTGAAATCGGTCAGCAACAACATGACTGTCGGCCATTGATCCCGGGCGACCGCCCGCCCGGTGGTCGCACCTCCCTCCGTCGCGGGTCCCCGCGATTCACCGCTCCAACCCTCTCCCTGTTCAAAAATGCATCCGAAAATCAAGAACCGCCCTGCGGGCGCCGCCACGTCACCGAGCCCGGTTAAACCGCAGCTGTTGCACGACGTCACCAATCCGTCCGCCTCGGCCAACGCCGCTTCCCGCCGGCGTATGCACGCGGTTCAAGCCGCCTCCGGCGCCGCCAACCATGCGCGCCATCACGTGTCACCCCAGTCGCAGTCGTAACCCAGCCTTCCCATGAAAACCAATATTGGACTCAACGACGAAGCCCGGCTCGAAGTGGGCCAGATGCTCAATCTGCTTCTCGCCGACGAATACGTGCTTTACGCCACCACGCGCGATTACCACTGGAACGTGACGGGACCCGAGTTTCGCAGCCTTCATCTCCAGTTTGAGGAGAAGTATGGCCAGATCGCCCAGTGGATCGATGACGTCGCCGAACGCGCCCGGGCCATCGGCGTCGGCGCCCGCGGCAACTGGACTGACCTGACCAAGGCGGCCCGTTGCTCGGCTGATCCCGGGATGGGCCTGGGCGCGGAGCACATGCTGTCCGAACTGCTCGCGCTTCATGAAGAGATGATTGTCCAGCTCCGGTCCGACAGCGAGGCCTGCACCGACCGCTTCAAGGACGCCGGCACCGCCGACTTTCTGACGGGCCTGATGGAGCAGCACGAAAAAGCCGCTTGGATGCTCCGCTCGCAGCTTGAAACGGAGGAAGAAGAAACCGCTTAAGCCCGCACCTCCAACCCAACCAAATTCAGCCCATGAATAAACCCATCTCACTCGCCCTCGTGGTCGGCGGAATCATTTTGATCGTCTACGGCGTCGCCGCCTCGGACTCAATCGGCTCGGGATTCTCCCGGCTTTTCACCGGCTCACCCACCGACAAAACCATGTGGCTCCTGATCGGCGGCGCGATCGCCACCGTCGTCGGCGGCTCCGGCCTGCTCCGCGGATCACGCGAGCCTTAACCATCGGAGACTCCTCCCATGCTCAACTACGCTGTCACCTTTCTGGTCATTGCCCTCGTCGCCGCGGCTTTGGGTTTTGGGGGGCTCGCCGGCACGGCGGCCTCCATCGCCAAGGTCCTGTTCATCCTCTTCCTCGTGCTTTTCGTGGCCTCGCTCTTCCGCGGGTCGAAAAGCCGGTGAACCGTCTCTGCCCTGTTCTCTATTCCGATAACTTTTCCCTATGAAAAACCAAACTGCCTCCACCGCCCAGACACCTCAAGATTTGCTCGACGAGCTTCGTACGCTCGTCGTCGAAGCCGAAAAAATGCTGGGTGATTCGCTCACCGAACATTCCGAAGACGCCATGAGTGCGTTGCGTTCGCGTTTTGACGCGGCGCAGGAGCGTGCCGGTGAACTCTGTGGCGTGGCCCGCAAGAAAGTG
>CAJAYO010000907.1 GCA_903948415.1 uncultured Opitutia bacterium
AACAAGACCCTCACCGCCCGCATGGACGCCGACTCCCCCGCCGGCGCGATCAATTTCCGCAGCAAGAGCGCCTTCGACCGCAAGGGCCGCGAAATCACCGCCCAGTTTTCCCTCAGCGCCAACGAATACCAGATGACGCTCCGCCGCGTCCCTTCCCCCACCAACGAACTCCGCCGCGTCGTCTTTCCCGGCGGTAATTTCAGCTACGCCGACGTCTACGGCGGCAAGCTCGGCGTCCAGTTCAACGTCGGCGGCTCCACCATGTACGGCGAACAGGAGCAGATCACCCACGCCTACGATTTCTCCAACGTCGCCACCGGACCGCGCCTCACCGGCCTCACCTTCAAGGACGCCCCGAAAGTCATCGAACGCGCCTCCCTCGGCGCGACCTTCGACTACAAGATCACCCCGCGCCTCATCGCCTCGCTGCGCGTCACCGGCTCGCACCTGAGCGACGAATTCTACGCCCGCAATCTGTTCTTCACCGCCAACGCCGCCCAGATCGATCCCTCGTCCACCCTCACCAAGATCATCGCCAACGCCACCGCCAACGCCAACACGCGCCTCAACGCCTCCAGCAATCACCGCAACAAGCGCAACGCCACGATCACCTACGTCGGCAAACTGGAATACACCCGCGGCGATCTCACCCTCACCGCCGGCGGCGGCTACTCGCGCAGCCGCACCCACTATCAGGATCTGCGCGACGGCTATTTCCAGACCGCCACCCTCAGCCTCACCCGCATGAGTTGGATGGCCGAACGCGCCAACACCAACTCCACCGAGTGGACCGTCACCCAGCTCTCCGGCCGGCCCTGGGGCGACATCGCCAACTGGGGGCGCGACGACCCCAACCCCAACAACATGGTCAGCACCGCCCGCGGCGGCCACAGCCAGGTGTTCTCCGGCAACCTCGACGCGAAGAAAACCTTCAACATCGCCGGCCTCCCCGTGCAGGTCCTCACCGGCGTCAAATCCCGCCTCACCACCTTCGACATCACCTGGGGCGGCACGCAAAACTGGACCTTCGTCGGACCGCGCGGTATCCAGACCGACCCGACCACGCTCGTCATCGATGAGTCCCTCCACCCCTTTGACCCCAAGCGCGGCGGCAACGTCACCCAGCAAAATTTCCCGTGGCCCGACACCATCGCCATGGCCTCGCTGTTCCGCTCCAACCCCGAGCAATTCGTCCCCAACACCGTCGGCAACTTCACCAACGCGTTCACCACCCCGCGCTCCGTGAAAGAGCAGATCGACGCCGGCTACGCCGAGGCCAACACCCGCTGGCGCCAGCTCCGCTTCAATCTCGGCGCCCGCTACGAACGCACCCGCACCGTCGGCCGCACCTTCGATATCTTGCCCGCCGCCGTCGTCCGCGCCGCCGGCTTCACCGCCGGCACCATCCCCTACACCGTCTACCAATACCGCAACGGCGTCCGCCCCTCCACCCACGGCAGCTACGACAACCTCTTCCTCAGCGGCGGCGCCAAATACTCCTTCACCCGCAACCTCGTGCTCCAGGTCGCCGCCAGCCAATCCATCGGCCGCCCCAACTACGACAGCCTCGCCGGCGTCATTTCCGTCAACGACACCACCCAGCGCGTCACGCTCCCCAACCCCAATCTCAAGCCCGAGACCTCCGACAAATTTTTCGTCAGCGCCCAATACTATATCGAGCCCGCCGGCACGGTCACCGTCTCCGCCTACAAGCTCGTCGTGGAAAACATGGGCACCCTCAGCGCGCCCGTCTCCGCCGAGGAAGCCGGCTACGCCGACGACACCGAATACACCGGCTACTCGTTCTTCCGCGCCGCCAACGCCAGCGACACCCGCCGCATCAAGGGCATCGACGCCGAATACAGCCAGCAGCTCACCTTTCTCCCCGGCTTCTGGCGGGGCTTCAGCGTCTTCGGCTCCATTTCCCACACGGTCCCCGACGTCCAGATCGTCGACATCGTTTCAAAATCGGCCAACGGCGGCCTGCGCTTCGGCAACCACCGCTTCAACTCCCAGCTCCGCTTCACGTGGACCGCCGCCCGCCTCACCTCGATCACCGCCGCGCGCACGCAATGGGAACGCGAGCGCCTCATGTTCGACTTCAGCGGCGGCGTGAAACTCAACCGCACCTACGAACTCACCTTCAGCTGCCGCAACGTCTTCAACCAAGCCCTCGAATCCTACTTCAACGTCCCCGGCACCATCGCCTACAAGGACAACTTCGGCGCCGTCTGGACCGCCGGCATCCGCGGCCGGTTCTAAGCTACTTCCGTCCATTCCGGGGCCCACGTCCCCCACCGCACCCGCGGACCCAGTAGTTTTCTTCCGTGTCTTCCGTGTGTTCCGTGGGCAACCTCCTCCTTCCTCAATCTCCCATGCGCCTCCTCCGCTGTCTTCTCCCCGTCTCCCTCTTTCTCCTGCTCTCCCTCTCCGCCTTCGCCGCCCGACCCAACATCCTCTGGGTCTCCAGCGAAGATCACGGCCCGCAAATGGGCTGCTACGGCGACCCCTACGCGAACACCCCTCATATCGATCAACTCGCGACGCGTTCCCTGCGCTACACCCACGCCTGGGCCGCCGCCCCCGTCTGCGCCCCCACGCGCACGTCCATCATCTCGGGCCTCCACGGCCCGTCCTCGGGCGGCGACCACATGCGCAGCATGGTCGCCTATCCCGCCGGCCAAAAAATGTTCCCGCAGCTCCTCCGCGAAGCCGGATACTACACCAGCAATAATGTGAAAGAGGACTACAACCTCGCGAAAACTCCCGCCGTCTGGGACGAATCGTCCAATCGCGCGCACTATAAGAACCGCGCCGCCGGCCAACCGTTCTTCGCCGTCTTCAATTCCACCAAGAGCCACGAGAGCCAGATCATCAAACTCGGCGCGGACGGAAAGCCGATCCACGATCCCGCCAAGGCCCGCGTCCCCGCCTATCACCCCGACACCCCCGAGGTTCGCCGCGACTGGGCGCTCTACTACGATAGCGTCACCGCCGCCGACGCCGACGCCGGCGCCGTCCTCGCCCAACTCGCCGCCGACGGTCTCGCCGAGGACACCATCATTTTCTACTGGGCCGACCACGGCTCCGGGATGCCGCGCAGCAAACGCTGGCCCTCGAACTCCGGCCTCCACGTACCGCTCATCGTGCACATCCCGGAAAAATTCAAAGACCTCCGCCCGGCCGACTACCTTCCCGGCGGCACCACGGATCGTCCCGTCAGCTTCGTCGATTTCGCACCCACGATGTGCAGCCTCGCCGGCCTCCAGCCGCCCGCGTGGATGCAGGGCTATGCCTTCCTCGGCCGGTTCATCGCCCCCGCCCAACCCTACGTCTACGGCTTCCGCGGTCGCATGGATGAGCGCTACGATCTCGTGCGCAGCGTGACCGACGGCCGCTACGTTTACCTGCGCAACTACCTCCCGCACCTCTCGCAGGGCCAGCACGTCGATACCCAGTTCAAGACGCCCACCACCGCCGTCTGGCGCAAACGCTACGACGCGGGCCAGGCGACTCCGCCCCAACGCATTTTCTGGGACACCCCGAAGTCGCCCGAGGAACTCTACGATCTCCAAACCGACCGCGACGAAGTGAACAACCTCGCCGCCTCGCCCGCGCATCAGGCCATCCTCGCCAAACTCCGCACCGCCCAACAGGCCCACTCGCGCCGCATCCGCGACCTCGGCTTCATCCCCGAGGGCGAGCGCCTCACCCGCGCCGGCACTCAGGCCCCCTACGACTTCGGCCACGACGACACGCAATATCCCTACGAGCGCGTCTTCGCCGCCGCCGAACTCGCCTCCTCCTTGAAACCCGACGCCGCCCCCGCGTTGAAAAAACTCCTCACCGACCCCGACAGCGCCGTTCGCTACTGGGGCGCGATCGGACTCCAGATGCGCGGCTCGTCCGCCGTGAAGGCCGCCCGCCCCGAATTCGCCGCCGCCCTCGCCGACCCCTCGCCCTACGTCCGCATCGTCGCCGCCGAGGCGCTCGGCCAATTCGGCTCCCCCGCCGATCTCACCGCCGCGGTCCCCGTGCTCACGGCCCTCGCCGACTGGGGCAAGCACGACGTGTTCATCGCGCTCCACGCCCTGCACGCCCTCGAAGCCCTCGGCCTCGAAAAAATCAAGCCCGCCCGTGCCGCGATCCTCGCCTTGCCCGCGAGCGGACCGTCTCCCGATTCCCGCTACGCCGCCTACATTCCGCGCATCCTCGGCGACCTCCGCGCGAGCCTCGGCGCCGAACGCGCCGCGGCCACCGCCGGCGATGCCAAAAAAGGAAAACGCAAGGCCGCGAAGGAGACCGAGGCCAAGGATTAAGTCCCGCCCGACCAACCCGACGATCGTCGATCCTCCGTTCCCGAAACCCTCGTCGACCGCTTCACCCGATGAACCTGATCCCACGCCACGCCGCGGCCCGCCTGCTGGGCGTGGGTCTGATCGCCGCCTGCTGGACGACCGGCGCCCGGGCCGAACCGCCGCCCAGTTCCTTCGGCGTTTGGGATCGGGGTGATACCTTCGACCCCCAACAGTATCCGTTCCTGCGGGGGCTCTCGTTCAATGCGTCTTGGTCGGAACTGGAAAAACAGCCGGGCGTCTTCGACTGGAGCCGTCTCGATCAGGCGGTTGAGAAAGCGGTCCAAAACAAAGTCTACCTGTATCTTTCCCTGGGCGCCGGTCCCGAGGCGCCGGAGTGGATCTACCAAAACGGCGTCCCCAAGGTGTTCACCGACGACGAGCGTCATCTGGGAAAATGGGCCGGTTATCCCTACTACCTGGCGCCCGCCTACCGGAAATTTTTCACGCGGCTCATTACGGAATTCGCCCAACACATCCGCACTTACCCCGAGGAAAAGCAGCGGCGCATCGCCTTCGTTCAGATCAAAACCGGCTGCACGGGCGACGAGGCCGCTTACAAAGGCGAGCCCAAGGACAGCCAATACGCGCTGGCAAAGACATCGGCGGCGTGGCGCGACTTCCGCCTCGAGACCTTCGCCCTGTTTGTGAAGCTGTTTCAGGAAAGTCCCGGCCCGCGCATCGACCTGCTCTTCAACTCGGTCGGCGGCGACGCGTTTGGCGACGAGGGTTTCGCGGCGGAGTGGAAGTGGGTCACCACCCACCTCAAGGGCGGTTTCGGCATCAAGAACGGCGCGCTTTCCCGGGGCCACCACCTCAGCGGCGAGCGCACCTTGGTCGAGCAATGGAATCCCTACCTCATCGACCCGAAAGGCCTCACGCTGTTTCGCCGCTCCGAGATGGACCAGACCTGGACGAAGCCGTGGTATCAACTCAACGTGCCCTTGAATTTCTATTGGGGCGCCGTGAACGCCCTCAACAGCGGCCAGAGCGTGTGGGACATCACCAAGCGCGCCATCGAGGAGGCCAAGTCCGGCGGCTTCGAGTATTCATTCTATTTCTTCAACAAGTATGCCGGCCAGATCCACCCGGAGACCGCCACCGCCGCCTTCTGCGCCCTGCACCAGGGTCTCGATGCCGCCGATACCAAGGCCTATCCTGAGGAGACGTTCGGGAAAGCCACGCCCAAGAACCTCGAGCGCATGTTAAAAATCTGCGCGCAGTTCGCCCCGTATGGCGCCAGCGCCGACGACCACGAAGCCCTGACCATCGGACAGGTCGGACAACGCCGCGACCAGAAGGGCTTCAACGACGTCGGCTGGCAGATCTGGCCGGACAACTACACGCGCTTCCTCCACCAAATCGATCCTGATACCACGTCCGTCCCCCGGTGGCGCGTCGGCGGCCCCATCACCCCGTCCTCCTCCATCTACTCGCGCTTCGCCCGCGGCTTCGAGCACGCCTCGGGCAAGGACGCCCTGTATTTCCAGCTCCACGAAAATTTCTTCCCGGACCGCACCCCCAAAACCGTCACGATTCGCGTCGTCTGGTATGACGCCCAGGCAGGCTCGACCTGGAAACTCGCCTACGATGCCGGCGACCGTGACATGAAGACCGCCCTCGCAGTTACCGGCACCGGCGACCGACGCTGGCACGATCAGATTGTCACGCTGCACGACGCCGTAATGCGTCGCGGCGGCCCCAAGGGCAGCGACCTCGCCTTGGTGAACACCGACGGCCAGGACGACATCTTCAGCCTCATCGAAGTGAACCGGGGCATTCCGGAAGCGCTGCCGGCGGCCGACACCCCGTCCGCCTCCGTTCGACCCGCCGCGCCCGCGGCCGAGATGACCAAGCGAGCCAAACGCAAAGCGGCGAAGTAGTGCAGCCCGGCCCGTCGGGCGCGCGGCGCTTCAGCCCGCGCTTCCTCGGCCCGGCACCCGTCTTCACGATCCGCGCCGTGGCCGCCTGCAGGCTCGACCCGCCGCCGAGCCTCGGAAAGGTTCTCCCCGATGCTCGCCTCGCCCCTTCCCCGCCTGCTTTGCGCCCTCCTGTTAATCGGGGCCGCATTCCCCGCCATCCTCCGCGCCGCCGCCCCGCGGCCCAACATCGTCATGATCGTCGCCGACGACCATGGCCTCGACGCCCTCGGCTGCTACGGCAACCCGGTCATCAAGACCCCGCACCTCGACGCCCTCGCCGCCGACGGCACGCGCTTCACCCACGCCTTCTGCACCACCGCGAGCTGCAGCCCGTCGCGCTCCGTCATCCTCTCCGGCCAGCACAATCACCGCAACGGCATGTATGGCCTCCAACATGACGACCATCACTTTCAGTCCTTCGACCGCGTCAAGGGCCTGCCGGTGTTGCTCGGCGAAGCCGGCTACCGCACCGCCCGCATCGGGAAATTCCACGTCGCCCCCGAGTCCGCCTACGCGTTTCACACCGTCCTGTCCGGCGGCGCCGCCAACGATCCCGCCACCATCGGCCGCAGTCCCGTCGAAATGGCCGAGCGCACCCGCGAGGTTCTCGAGTCCAAGGATACCCGCCCGTTCTTCCTCTACTTCGCCAGCGACGATCCGCACCGCGCCAACGCCGTCCTGCCCAGCGGCAAGCCCACCTTCGACACGTATCCGCAGCCCAACTCCTTCGGCAACCGCCCCGCCGGCTATCCCCGCATCGATCCGGTGCGCTACCGCCCGGCCGACGTGCGCGTGCCGGCCTACCTGCCCGACACGCCCGCGTCCCGCGCCGAGCTCGCCGAATACTACCAGGCCGTCTCCCGCCTCGACCAAGGCGTCGGTCGGCTCATCGCGCTGCTCAAAGCCGCCGGCCAGTATGAAAACACCCTCATCCTCTACCTCTCCGACAACGGCGCCGCCTTCCCCGGGGCGAAGACCACGCTCTACGATCCCGGCATGCGCCTGCCCCTGATCGTCCGCGCCCCCGGCCGCCAACACCCCGGCGCCGTCCAAGCCGCCATGGTGAGCTGGGCCGACCTCACCCCCACGTTGCTCGACCTCGCCGGCGTCCCCACCGACCGCGCCCAATTCGACGGCCGCTCCTTCCGCGCCGCCCTCGACGGCGCCGCCGTGTCGGGCTGGGACTCCGTGTTCGCCTCTCACACCCTGCACGAGGTCACCATGTATTATCCGATGCGGGTCATCCGCACCCGCCAGCACAAGCTGATCGTCAACCTCGCCTCCGAGCTGCCCTATCCCTTCGCCCTCGACCTGATCAAGTCACCCACCTGGATCAGCGCCACCGCTTCGGGCGGAAAACTCTACGGCCGTCGCACGATTGAAAAATTCCTCCATCGCCCCCGGCTCGAGCTCTACGACCTCGACCGCGATCCCGACGAAATCACCAACCTCGCCGACACCCCCGCGCACGCCGCCCTGCAAGCCGACTTATTGTCGCGCCTGAAAGAATTCCAAACCGCCACGAAAGACCCGTGGTTCCATCTCTGGAGCTATCGATGAGCCTTCCTCGACTCCCGTCGCTCGCACTCGGCCTCAGGATCGCCGCGCTGGCCGCTGCATTCCTGGCGTGCCGCGGCGCCACCGTCGTGCACGCCACCGCTCCGGTCTCGCCGGCCAATTTGCCGACCGCTTCCGCCCCATTCGAAGTCCGTCCCGGATTCCACGTGATCGATTCCGTCGCCCAATTGCGCGCGGCCATGCAGACAAGCGGCCAGAAAATCCGGATGAAGCCCGGCATCTATCGCGTGGACGATGCCCTCACCGACAACCAAACCGTTTTCCGCGCCTCCGGATCCCACAACCATTTCGATTTGCGCGGCGTCACGCTTCAACTCGACACCGCGGTGCTGGCGCGCATGACCGCAAAAACCGCCCACGAACTGGTCACCTACCGCATCGCAGGCGATCACCTCACCTTCGAGGGAGCCCTATTCGAAAACATCGGCGATCAGCCACCCGCGATTTCGTTGCCGGAATTCGACGTCGAGGGCGACGACGTCGTCTTTCAAACGTGCTCGTTCATCGTCCGTGGCTCCGCTCCGTATGGTTACGGACGGTTGTTCGGAAAAGGCAAAGGTCGCGGCGAATTCAAACCCACCCTCGGTGCGCGGCTGCAAAAACACTCGGCGATGAGCATCCGCGGCGATCGGTCCAAGATCATCGGCTGCACTTTTTCTATTCAAACCTTTGGCCACGCCATCAGCATCCACGGCGCCCAAGACACGCTCGTGCAGGACACGTTCATCGAGGGCACGCTGCGTCCGACCGAGGAGATCTTGCGCGAAACCAGCGGGCCCGCTTTCGAGCAGAAATTCATCGACATGTTTCACCGTCCGATCCCCCCCGGATTGATGCTCGCGCTCGCGGAAGACGGCATCCGCGCCTACAACAACGGCACGAAAAACGGCCAAACCCGCCGCACCGGCACGGTCACTGCACTCGGCTGTACCGTGAAACGCATGCGCGGCGCGATCAGTCTCTCGCTCGCGTCAAAACCCGCCCGCGTCGAAAACTGCACCGTCCTCGAATCCGGCTGGACCGGCGACGGCTACAACCTGCCCTCCGGCTCCATCGTGAAAAACTGCCGCGGTGACTCAGCCTACAGCCCGCTCCTCAATCAGAGCCGCTCCAACAAACGCGATGTCGACATCACGCTTGAGGTCCTCGACGGCCCGGCCCATCAGGGCAGTCACCCGCTCGCCATCATCAACGGTTCAGGTCACCGCATCACGCTCACCCAGCACAAAGGAAAATCCCTGGCTGCGACCCAGACGATCACCCTCGGCCTGGCCGGCGCCGACGCTTCCGCCGGTGATGAGGAGGGCGAAAGCCGCACCGGGGTGGACCTCTTCGCCAAGGGCGTGCGCCTCACCAACGAGACGCACCAACCCGTTCTGCTCACCGAAAAATCCTCCGCGTGCGTCATCACGACCGCCGGGCCGGTCGCCGACAAAGGTCGAAACAACACCGTCAACCATCTGTCCGCAGCACCATCGGCAACGCGTCAGAACTGAGCCGCGACCGGCCACCGGACCCGAGCCGTCGATTGCGAAATTTCACCCGCATCAGACGCCGGTCCTCGCCGAGATCACAGCTCCTTGATCCGGATGTTGCGCCAGCGGATTTCCTCGCCGGCGGGCTTCTTCTTGCCGTCGCCAATCTGGTGCACCTGCAGCGCGATCAATCCGCGCAAGGTCATGCCGTCTTTGAGATCGGCCGCTTTCACGCCGTTGATCCACGTCTGGATGCGGTCGCCGCGGCACTCGATCCGGGCCTGGTTCCAGTCAC
>CAJAYO010000908.1 GCA_903948415.1 uncultured Opitutia bacterium
GCTGGTGCGCGACCGGGTGCTGACTGCGCCCGAGGTGGTCGCGGCGCTGCGCGGGCGTTACGGCGCCGGAGTGCTGCGCCCGGACGGGACGGTGGACCGGGTGGCGCTGGCGGAACGGGTGTTTTCCGACGACAATGAGCGGCAGTGGCTGGAAGCCACGACTCATCCGCGGGTGTTCGCCCTCTGGCGGGAAGCATTTGCCGCCCGGCCGGCGGAGCGGTGGGTGGTGGAGGTCCCGCTGTTGTTCGAGAAAGCGTTGGAGAATTGGTTTGATTTCACCGTATGCGTCGCGTGTGCTCCCGGACAGCAACTCGCCCGACTGGAGCAACGCGGTCTGCCGCGCGGGCTCGCCGGGCAGCGAATTTCAGCGCAACTGCCACTGGAGCGGAAAATCGAGCTGTCCGACTTTGTCTTATGGAATGAGGGTTCGCCCGATTTTCTGGAGGCCCAGGTCGAGCACTTGATAAAAACTCTCGCCGGACAGTCTTGAAACCTCCTCCTGCGCCGCGCGTCTGACGCTCGGGCGCCCGCCGTCTCTCTCCCGAACCCTACATGGCCCTTCCTCCCAAATCCGACGACACTTCGCCGTCTGCCAGCCCTGCTGGCGAAACCAAGAAAACGCGCCGACCGAGCGCCCCCCGTGCGCGCAAGCCCAAGGCCGAAAAAGCCGAGAAAGCGGCCAAGCCCGAAAAAGTGTCCAAAGCGGTCAAGGTCGACGCGCCCGGTCGCTCCGAAAAACCGGAACGCGCCGGGCGCCCGGAACGCGCCGAACGGGCCCTGCCCACGGCGGCGCCGTCGACGCCCGAATTTCGTTTTGAAGCTCCGGCCCCTGCTCCCGCCCCGTTCCGGGCCGAGCCTGCGGCGCCTGCGCCAGCTGCCCCACCCCCCGCGTCGCGCGAACGTCCCCCCGAGCGCAGCCCCGAACCGGTCGGTCGCTCCGACGGCGAGTCATCCGGAGATCGCAGTGATCGTGGCGAGCGCCCGGGGTTTGTCCCCTCCTCACAGCAGGGTGGGGCTGGGCAACCGGCCTCCGCGGCACCCTCGACCGCTCCGACTCCGCCGCAAAGCGGCGGCCCCGCCAACGGCGGTGGTGGCGGCGGTGGCCAACCCCAACAACAGGGTGGTGGCGGCGGGGGCCAACCCCAACCACAGGGTGGCGGCGGCGCCGGTGGCCAACCCCAACAACAGGGTGGTGGCGGCGGTGGCGGCCGCGGCGAATGGCAGGCTCGCGGCGGCGGTGGCGGCGGTGGACGCGAATTTTGGAAGCAAGGGAAGCGTAAACGCGGTCGCCACGGCGGCGGCGGTGGTGGTGGTTGGCAACCGGGCGGCGGCGGTGGTGGCGGTGGTGGCGGTGGCAATGCTCCAGGCGGCGGGGGCGCTCCCTATGGACGCGAGCCCCTTCCTCCTCAGCCGCCGCCTCCGAGCAACACTCCGGTTTTCGGCGATCTGCCGAATCCGTCGCGCTTCAACGACCTCGCGGCGCTCGACGCGCTCGCGAAAGAACTCTCCTCCGGCAACGGCGACACGCTCTGGGTCAATGAACTCTACGCGCTGCCGTTGGGCGAGCTCACGGCCTTTGCCCGGAGCTTCGGCGTTGTTTTTGAGGGCGCCCCGCATCGCCGGCAACTGCTGACGCAGATCTTCACGACCGCCGCGGCCAACAAGCGCGTGATCCGCGATCGCGGCTACATTGACGTGACCGACCGGGGGGCGTTCGTCGTCCACGTGCACGTCAACTACCGTCTCTATCCGGACGACGCCTATCTGCCCGAAAGCCTGATCAAGCGCTACGGATTGAAGCGCGGGCACAAGGTCGAGGTCATTCTGCAGGCCCCGCAACCGGGCGAGCGTTGTCCGTCGGTGGTCGGCGTCGTGGCGGTGATGGACGGCGATCCCGAAAAGATCGCCAACGTCATGCCGTTCGAAGAACTCGTGCCGTATTACCCGCTCAAGCGCATCTTGCTCGAGTCCGAGGAAATCCATCCGAAAGACGTCTCGATGCGCGCCGTGGACATTCTCACGCCCATCGGATTCGGCCAGCGCGGGCTCATCGTGGCGCCGCCGCGCACCGGCAAAACCGTGCTGCTGCAAAACATCGCGAACTCCATTTCGGCCAACAGCCCCGAGGTAAAACTGATTCTCCTGCTGATCGACGAGCGGCCCGAAGAAGTCACCGACTTCAAGCGCCACACCAAGGGCGAGGTCGTCTCCTCGACCTTCGACGAGACGCCCGAGAGCCACATCCACTGTGCCGAAATGGTTATCGAGATCTGCCGGCGCCGCGTCGAGCAGGGCGAGCATGTCGTCATTCTGCTCGATTCCATCACGCGTCTCGCCCGCGCCTACAACGCGCTCACCGGCAACCAGGGCAAGACGATGTCCGGCGGCCTCGAGTCCAACGCGCTGCAGAAGCCGAAACGCTTCTTCGGCTCGGCGCGCAACATCGAGGGCGGCGGCAGCCTCACGATCATCGCCAGCGCGCTGATCGACACCGGCTCGCGCATGGATGAGATCATCTTCGAGGAATTCAAAGGCACGGGTAACAGCGAGCTCCACCTCGACCGCGGACTCGTCGAACGCCGCATTTTCCCGGCGATCAACATCGACCGCTCCGGCACGCGCAAAGAGGAACTGATTTATCACCCCGATGAGCTGCAGCGCATCTACGGCCTGCGCCGGGCGATGCAGGGCTTGGGGCCGATCGAGTCGATGGAGATGCTCATCACCCGGCTCAAGAAGACGAAGTCCAACGCCGAATTCCTCCTCAGCCTCGCCCGCCAATAAACTGCCGTCCGCGCGATGACCCCGATTACCCCTGCTTCCGCGACCCCGACCGCGGCCGATGATTTCGTCATTCAGTTGGCGCTCGACCGCCGTTTGCTCAGCTCCGTACAGGTGGACGCCGCGCGCGCGCTGATCGCGCGGCACACGGATCTCACCGTCGCCGCGCCGCGGTTGCTCGACACGTTGGTGGGGCAGGGGGCGCTGAACTCCCGGCGAGTGGCCGAGCTGTTGGCCGCCGAGTTCGGGATGCCGATGGCGCCGGACATGTCGGCCATCCGGGTGACGGGCGACACCCTCGAACTCGTCCCGCGCGCGGTCGCCGCGCGCTATCGCTTGGTGCCGCTGCATCGCGACGGCAACAAGCTGCAGGTCGCGATCGCCGACCCGCTCGACACCGACGGCATCGACGCGCTCGGGCATATCGTGAAACTGACCATCGAGCCCGTCGTCGCGACGGCCGAGGAGATCACGGAGGCCATCAATCGCTTCTACGGCAAGGACGCGAATTCCATCGACGACCTGCTCAACGATCTTTCGGTGACCGGCGGCGGCGGCGATGCTTCCGCGGTGACAACGGAGGCCAGCTCGGCGGGCAACGCGAGCAACACGGAGGCCGACGGACCGATCATCAAGCTTGTTCACCAGATCATGTTCGAGGCGATCCAGCGCCGCGCGTCGGACATTCACCTGGAGCCGTTGGAGAAACGTTTCCGCGTCCGCTACCGCATCGACGGCGTGTTGCTCGAAGTCGAGAATCCGCCGAAGCGTCTCCAGCTGTCGATCATCTCGCGGCTGAAAATCATGGCGAACATCTCGATCGCCGAGAAACGCATCCCGCAGGACGGACGTATCCAGATTTCAGTCGGGGGCAAACAGCTCGACCTGCGCGTCTCCTCGCTGCCGACCGCGCACGGCGAAAGCATCGTGATGCGTATTCTCGACAAAGAGGGGCTGACGCTCGGACTGCCGGAGCTGGGCTTTTTCCGCGACGATGCCGCGACGTTTGAGCGGCTCATCACGTTGCCCGACGGCATTCTGCTGGTCACGGGGCCGACGGGCTCCGGCAAGACGACCACGCTCTACGGTTGTCTGCATTTCATCAACAAGCCGGACCGCAAAATCATCACGGTCGAGGACCCGGTCGAGTATCAGCTCAACGGTATCAACCAGGTCCCCGTGCGCCATGATGTCGGCATGACCTTCGCCTCGGCGCTGCGCGCCATGCTGCGGCAGGCGCCGAATATCGTGATGGTGGGGGAAATTCGCGATCTGGAGACGGCCGAAATCGCGATCAACGCGTCGCTCACCGGCCACATGGTGTTCTCCACGTTGCACACGAATGACGCGCCCGGGGCGATCACGCGTCTGATCGACATCGGCGTGAAGCCGTTTCTGGTCTCGACCTCGCTGCGGTGCGCCATGGCCCAGCGCCTCGTCCGCAAAATCTGCGCGAAGTGCAAGCGCCCGATGACGCCGACGGCCCAGGAATTGCGCTCGCTCAACATCAATCCTTCGCAGGCCGCCACGGCGACCTTTGCGAAAGGCGACGGCTGCTCATCCTGCAACGCCACCGGCTACCGGGGCCGCATGGGGATCTTTGAGATTTTCGTGATCAACGAGGAAATCCAAAAGATGATCTACGAGGGCGCCGGCAGCGCGAAGCTGCGCGACAAGGCCCGGACGAACGGCATGCGCACGATGCGCGAGGACGGCACCCGCAAGGTCACCGCCGGTTTGACCACCATCGAGGAGGTCGTCTCGATCACCGTCGGCGACGCCAGCTAGCCACCTCCTTTCAACCCCCGCGCACCCCATGAGCTATGAAATGAACGACCTGCTTGATCTGATGGTAGATCAGGGCGCTTCGGACCTTCACCTCCAAGTTGGACAGCCGCCCACACTGCGGCTCAGCGGCAGCATGACGCCGATCGACGGTCCGCCGCTCACGCCCGGCGACACGGAGAAGCTGATGCAGTCCATCACGCCCGATGCGCACATCAGCAGCGTGAAGCTGAACGGTGGCGCGGACTTCGGGTTCGCGTTCGGCGAGAAGGCCCGCTTCCGCGTGTCGGTGATGAAGTCGAAATCCAACTACGGCATGGTCCTCCGCCAGATCCCCTACAAGATGTTCGGGCTGCGCGATATCGGCCTGCCGGACAAGATCCGCGAACTGCTCTACCGGCCGCGCGGCCTGATTCTCGTCACGGGCCCGACCGGTTCCGGCAAGTCCACCACGCTGGCGTCGATGGTAAATTACATCAACGAGACGCGCGACGGCCACATCATCACCATCGAGGATCCGATCGAATATTATCACAGCCACAAGCGCTGCATCGTCATGCAGCGCGAGGTCCACGTCGATGTGCCGAGCTTTTCCGAGGCGATCCGGCGCGCGCTCCGGCAGGATCCGGATGTCATCCTCGTCGGTGAAATGCGCGACCTCGAGACGATCGAGGCCGCCATCAGCGCCGCCGAGACGGGCCACTTGGTCTTCGGCACGCTGCACACCAACAGCGCGGCCAAGACCGTCGACCGCATCGTCGACGCGTTTCCCGCCAACATGAAGGACATGATCCGCACGCAGCTCGCGTCGTCCCTCGTTGCCGTCATTTCCCAGGTGCTCTGCAAAAAGATCGGCGGCGGTCGCATCGCCGGCTACGAGATCATGGTCAACACGACCTCGATCGGATCGCTCATCCGCGAAAACAAGACGTTCCGTATCACGTCGGACATCCAGACGGGCGCGCAACTCGGCATGATCACGATGGACACGCACCTCATGAGCTTGGTCAACCGCGAGCTGGTTTCGCCCGACGAAGCGCTTGAAAAAGCGCAGGACCCGAATCTCATGCGTGAGAACTTCCTCAAGATGGGCGTGAAGCTCCGCGAGGTTTGATCCCGCCCGCCCCCCCAAACCGCCGCCCCGCCTGATGTTTCCCAGCCACAGCCCCGCCATCTTCGAGTTCCTGAAAGACCACCGGCTCGTCGATCCGGCGCAGCTCGACGAGCTCAACGAGGAGCACAAAGCCACCGGCAAACCGCTGGCCGACGTCGTGGTCGATCTCGGCATCATCGAGAAATCCGTGCTGCTCCACCGGATCGCGGAACACCTCGGCTACGATTATCTCTCGGAGTTGCCCGTGCAGTTTCCGGGCGAGGCCATCGCGGCGCTGACCGGCAAGCTCGCGCGCGACTACGGCGTGATGCCGCTCAGCGCCGACGGCCAGAACATCGACCTCCTCGTCAGCGATCCCTTCAACACGCAGGCCATCGACGATCTGTCGTTTGCGCTCGGCCGCAACGTCCGGCTGTTCTTCGCCGATCCCGACAAGATCGATGTGCAGATCAAGCAGCACTACGGGGAGGACGAGGCCAGCATCGACGACCTGCTGCAGGAGATCAGCTCGGGCAACCTCCCGACGGACGGCCGCGATCTCTCCGAGCGGGATATCGAGTCGATGGCCGAACAGACGCCGATCATCCGGTTCGTCAATCTCGTCATCGGGCAGGCGATCCGCGACAAGGCGAGCGACATCCACTTCGAGCCCTTCGAGCACGAGTTTAAAATCCGCTACCGGATCGACGGTTCGCTCTACGAAATGGCCCCGCCGCCCAAGGCGCTGTCGCTGCCGATCCTGTCGCGCATCAAGGTCCTCGCCTCCCTCAATATCGCCGAACGCCGCATTCCCCAGGACGGGCGCATCAAGATCACCCTCGGCGGCCGACAGGTCGATCTGCGCGTTTCGACGCTGCCGACGCAGTTCGGCGAGAGCGTGGTGCTCCGCGTGCTTGACCAGGCCGCGGTACAGCTCGACATCACGCAGCTGGGCATGCCGCCGGACGTGTTCAACGGCATCCAGGAAATCGTCCACCGGCCCAACGGCATCTTCATCGTCACGGGGCCGACCGGCTCCGGCAAGACCACCACGCTCTACAGCGGGCTGCGCATTATCAACACGGCGGATCTCAAGCTCCTCACGGCCGAAGATCCCGTCGAGTATGAGATCGAGGGCATCATGCAGGTGCCGGTGAATCCGCTCGTCGGCCTGACGTTCGCCGCGGCCCTGCGCTCCTTCCTCCGGCAAGATCCCGACGTCATCATGGTCGGCGAGATCCGCGATCTGGAGACCGCCCAGATCGCGATCCAGGCCTCGCTGACTGGCCACTTGGTCCTCTCCACGCTGCACACCAACGATTCCGCCGGCGCCGTTACCCGGTTGGTGGACATGGGGGTCGAGCCCTTTCTGATCGCTTCCTCGCTCGAGGCCGTCCTCGCCCAGCGACTCGTGCGCCGGGTCTGCGTCCAGTGCCGCACGCCCTACACCCCTCCGCCCAACCTGTTGAAACAGCTCAACATCGCCGCCGACAGCGTGGGCGACCGGCAGTTTTTCTACGGCAAGGGCTGTCCGGTGTGTTCCCAATCCGGTTACCGCGGGCGCCTCGGCATCTACGAGTGGCTGCGCATGAGCGAGGCGCTCCGCGATCTCATCGGGCAGCGCGCGGCGACATTGGTCATCCGGCAAAAGGCGATCGAGCAGGGGATGCGAACCCTCCGGGACGACGGACTGCGGGCCATTTTCGACGGGCACACCTCCATCGAGGAAGTGATCAAATATACCTGACCCCCATGGCCAAACTCTCCATGCGTTCCGAGCCGGCGGCCCCTGCGTCCGCCACTTTTGCCGCCAAGGCGCCGCCCCGCGCCGCCGCGGGCTTTTCCGGCGGCGCCACGCCGTCGAAGAAGAAACGCCGCCGCGGGTTCGGCAAGCCGATCAACGCGAAGGGCGCCGCCGTGTTCACGCGCCAGCTCGCGACGCTCGTCAAAGCCGGCATGCCGATTTTGCGCAGCCTCGAGGTCCTGGCCCGCCAGGAGAAGCGGCCCGCCTTCAAGCAGGTCCTCGAGAGCATCGCCGACACGATCCGCTCCGGCGGAAATTTTTCCGACGGACTCGCGGCCAACGAGCATGTGTTCGACCGCCTCTACATCAACATGGTCAAAGCCGGCGAGGCGGGCGGCGTCCTCCAGACGGTGCTCGAGCGCCTCTCGGTGTTCATGGAGAAGGCCCAGAAAATTCTCTCCAAGGTGAAGTCGGCGATGATCTACCCGGCGGTGATCGTCTCGGTGGCGACGGTGATCGTCTCGATCCTGATGATTTTCGTCGTACCGAAATTCCAGGAGATTTTTACCGGACTGCTCAAGGGGCAGCCGCTGCCGTGGCTCACCCAGCGCCTGCTCGACATCAGCAATTTCCTCAAGGATCACTACCCGATTGCGATCGGTGGCATTGTGGTGGCCTATTTCGCCTTCAAGGTTTTCGGCAAAACCAATTTCGGCCGCCGGATCATCGATTGGCTGCTCATCCACATGCCGGTCGTGGGCGATCTGTTTCTGAAGGCCGCCATCGCCCGGTTTACCCGCACGTTTGGCACCCTGCTCGCGAGCGGCGTCCCGATCTTGCAGGCCCTCACCATCACGCGTGACACGAGTGGCAACGTCCATATCGCGAATGCGATCAATGTCGTGCATGACCGCGTCAAAGAGGGCGACAACGTGGCCAAGCCGCTCGAATCGACCCACATTTTCCCCGGGATGGTCACGAGCATGATCGAGGTCGGCGAGGAAACCGGCGCGTTGGCCGACATGCTCACGCGGATCGCCGACACCTACGACGAGGAGGTCGACAACGCCGTCGCCGGGCTTACGTCCGTGATCGAGCCGATCATGATCGTGTTCATGGCCGTGATGGTCGGCACGATCGTCATCGCGCTGTTCCTCCCGCTCGTCAGCATCATCGAGAACCTGAGCGCCTGAGGGGTCCGCGCGGGCCGGCGCGGCCGGTCACTCGGGCAACTTCCGGGTCAGCAGCGGCGAGCTCAGGCCCATCAGCCGCTCGGAGAATTCCTCGCCCTCGGCGGCCTGGCGCAAGGCGCGCTGCACCATGCCCATTTTCGCGTCGAGGTTGTCGATCATTGAAACGAACACCGCTTCGGGCGTTGCGGCATAGACGGCTGCGCCCCACTCGGGTTCGCCCTGATGGGACAGGATGATGTGCTCCAACCGCTCCAGCAGTTCGGGCGCGAGTTTCACTTTCATCCCGGCCTTGCGGGCGAGTTGGTAACCGAGGACGACGTGGCCCTGCAGAATGCCGCGGCGGCTGCGTTTCGTGGCGAGCGTGCCCTCGTATTCGATCACCTTGCCGGTGTCGTGCAACAGGATGCCGGCCATCGCGAGGTCCGCATGCACCTCGCGGTAGAGGGGCAGCAGCGCTTTGCAGGCGCGGGCCATGTGTGTCGTGTGCTCCAGCAGACCGTGGCGATAGGCGTGGTGCATCGCGACGGCGGCGGGTGACCACTTGAAGTTTTCGCCGATCTCGTCGAACACGGCGCGCACCGTGGCCCGCAACTCCGCGTGCGCAATCGCGTCGATGAAGCCGTTGAACTCGGCCCAGAGCTCCTCCGCGTTTTCCGGCGCGACCTCGACCAGATTTTCCAGCAGACCGGGCGCGCCGAGCTGGTCCTCCGAGAGCACGTCCACCCGCGCGATCTTGGGCGAGAGGCGTCCCTGATAGTAGTCGATTTTTCCCTCGAGCCGGACGACCGATCCTTCGCCGCCGGTCTTCAGCGCTTCGAACGCGGGGTTGTCGGAGAAAATCGTGCAGCCAAAGGATCCGGTGCGATCCCCGAGGTCGGCGCTGAAAAACGGGTTGCCGTTCGAGGCGGTTTTCGGGGTCAGTTTCTTGACGACGAGCAGGCTGGCAAAGGGGCGGCCGCTGGCCTCGGCGCCGGGTGCCTTGAGGTCGCGGACGGTGGAGAGCATGGGCGAATCAGGCATGGGATTTCACGAGTTGAGTGTAAGCTTTGAAGAACGGATGCTGCACATCGTGAAGCAAGGCGTAGAAGACCGTCTCGCTCGGCAGCACGTGCGCACCGGCATGGCGCAGCGCCATCAGGCAGGCCGTCGCATCTTCGGTCCGGCGGGCGCCAAGGGCGTCGCTCAGCAGCGTAACCTGGAGGCCGGCCGCCAGTGCGGCGATGGCGGTCTGGTAAACGCAAATCGGGGTCTCGAGGCCGCAGAGCAGCAGGTGTTCGGTTTTTCCCCGGTGCAGCAGCGCCTCGCGGATGCCCTCGTCGGCGAGCGCGGAAAACGTGGTCTTTCCAAACACCGGCGCTGCCGGGGCCAGCGCCGTCAGTTCGGGCGCCGTGCCGCCGAGTTTCTGCGGGACTTGCTCGGTAAACGCGACTGGTAGCCCCAGGCCGACCGCGGCGGCGACGGCAAACTCGCCGCGCCGCTGTACCCGGGCACCGTCGGCGACCGCCCGCAGAAAGACCGGTTGCAGGTCGAGGCAGAGGAGCAGCGTGCCGGACGGCGGAAGGGAGGTGATCACGGGTAGTAGCGTTGCCGGGCTTTGACCTGGACGAAACGTTTTTCGGGCAGGATGTAGGCCGTGAGCGAGCCCCCCATGCAACACGCCGTGTCGATGCCGAGGGACCATTTGAGTTTGTAGATCTCCGGGCGCGAGGTGTGCCCGTAAACGACAAAGGGCGGCCCGCTCCAGAAGTCGGCCCACGACGGCGCGTCGGGTGCGTCACCGCGTTTGGCCGGTTGCCCGTCGCGGTCGATGACTTGGATGCGGGTGACAACGTCGGCCGGCTGTTTTTGCCACGGCTGGCCGGGCAGAAAACCGCCGTGCACGCAAACGACGTTTAGCTCGGGTTCCTCGAACGTGAGCGGCATCGCCTCAAGGTATTTCCAGTCTTCGTCCCGGAGTTTCTCGACCGTCGCGAGGTCGGTTTCCTTCACGTATTTGGGGTCCCCGGTGCGGCGGTATTTGAGGAGACGCAGCTCGTGGTTTCCGAGCAGCGAGAGCGCGTGGTGCTGGCGGGCGAGATCGATGACCCGGTTGCTGTCCGGACCGCGGTTGACGAGGTCGCCGAGGAGCACGAGCCGGTCGTCCTTGGTGAGTTCGAGCCGGGCGAGGAGCTCGGCGAATTCGGCGTGGCAGCCGTGGATGTCACCGATGGCGATAAGTCTCCCGTTCATGCGGCGGAAAAGTGCTAGCGTCCGCCGCGGGCGAGAGTAAACAAGAAAGCCTATGGAAATGCATCTGCAGCCGCTCGCCACCGCTTGCGCCGTCTCGGGCGAGCCTTTTGTCGAGGGCTCGCGTGTCGCCAGCTTTCTGGTGCGCACCCCCAAGTTGGACGTCGTGCGCTACGACCTCCTCGAGTCGCAGTTGGGCCATTTTGTGCCGGAGGGTTTTGTGGCGTGCCATTGGGTCCACGTATTCAAGCCGCGCAAGGCCGGTGAAAATGCGGACCGGGAGCTCAAGCTGACCGCGGAAAACCTCTTCGTGACTTTGGCCGACCCGTTGACGGAACCCACGCCCGAGAGCACGCGCTTGCTGCAGTTTCTGGCCCTGATGTTGGAGCGGAAGAAAATTCTCCGGCCCAAAGGCCGCAGTGCGGACCGGGAGCGCAATGTTTACGAGCACGCGAAAACCAAACAACTCTTCGAGGTGCCCGTGGGCGAACTGACGCCGGAGTTTTTTGTCGCCGTGCAGGAACAGCTGAGCGTGTTGGTCGGCACCCCGAAACCGAAAGCGGGCGTGGCGGCGCCGGCCACGCAACCGCCCTCCGCTGCGCCGACGCCGGCCGGGGCCGAGACGCCGTAAAGGCAGCCCGCCCGCAGCGCCACCCGGCGCGGCGAGCAGGCAGAACGCGGGCGCTTCGTTCCGCGGCCGCGATTCCAGTACGGCTGGATGGGGCGCGTGCGCGATGCCGGCCTGCCCCCTCGGTTTCACCACCGAGTCGAGGCCGTTGGGCAGAACCTGATCGACGGGCTGAAGCCGTCTTCCTCCTGCAGCCCGGCCCGAGCGCCTCGGTCGCGGCCGGCGAGTGCCGACTTACCGTCGCACCGGGACACCGCGCTCCGCGAGGTAATCCTTCACCTGCGGAATGGTGAGCGTGCCAAAGTGGAAGAGGCTCGCGGCGAGCACGGCGCTGGCGCGGCCGGTGTCCAGCGCGTCGGCGAAGTGGGGCAGGGTGCCGGCTCCTCCGCTGGCAATGACCGGCACACTCACGGCGTCGCTCACGGCGCGCGTGAGCGCGCAGTCGTAGCCGGCCTGCGTCCCGTCGGCGTCCATGCTCGTGAGGAGAATTTCCCCCGCGCCGAGCGCGACGGCGGTTTTGGCCCAGGCGACCGCGTTAAGTTCGGTCGGATGACGGCCGCCGTGCGTATAGACGCGCCACGATTTTCCGTCGGGCTCGCGCTTCGCATCGATGGCGAGCACGATGCACTGCGCGCCAAACCGATTCGACGCATCAGCGATGAGCTGGGGGGTCTTGATGGCGGCGGTGTTGAGCGAAACTTTGTCGGCGCCGCTCTTCAACATCGCCTCAATGTCGGCCAGCGTGCGCAGGCCGCCCCCGACGGTCAGCGGCATGAAGCACTGCTCGGCCGTCGCCGCGACCACATCATGCATGATGCCGCGGCCGTCGCTTGAGGCCGTGATGTCGAGAAACACGAGTTCGTCAGCGCCCTGCGCGTCGTAGGCCTTGGCGCATTGGACGGGATCGCCGGCATCGCGGAGTTGTTGAAACTTGATGCCCTTGACGACCCGCCCGGCGTTGACGTCCAGGCAGGGAATGATGCGACGGGAGAGCATCGGGAAAGGTAGGAGCGCGCCTGCGCGCGATGACTCGCCTGCAAGCAGGCTCCTACACTCAGGACTCGGTGTGGGTGACGTCCGGTTCGAAGTTCACCGCGAGGCGGTAAACGTGGCCGGGCCGCATGATCAGCGGATGATCGCGCACGAGATACTGCAGATAGTGAATCTTGCCGTAGTTCGTGCGATAGGTCGGATCGGCGCTGACGACTTCGGTTTCCTGCCAAACCGCCTGGAAATCGTCCTTCGCCACGCTGCAGCGCTGGCCCAACGGACCGAGGGCGAGCGAGCCGGTGACGTGATATTTCGAGTGCGGCGCGGCGATCGCGAGGGCGTAGCGGAACTTGTCGAGCGTCACCTGCTGTTTCACCGTGTAGGCGAATTCACAGCCGATTTTGTTGCCCGAGAACGTCCACTGCACCTTCACGCTGCCGAGGCCCTTGATGAACTCTTCCTTGGTGGAAATCAGTTCGGGCTGTTCGTAGCGGAAGTAGAAGCTGTTGCGGAGACCGAGGCCGGTGACGCAATTCTTGCCGTAGAACGCGGGGAGGGTCACGTGTTCACCGAAGGTGAGTTCGGGGAGCATGATCGGCGCGTAAACGTTGTTCGGCCAATCGAAGATGCCGGGGCAGTGCGGGAAGGTGAGCGAGTCGCTCGTGAGCTTCTTGCCGGAGCTGATTAGCGGCACTTGGAGGTGCAGCCCGGTGTCGGCGTCGCGGTAGAGGAAGAGGCCCTGCTCCTTGCGGTTCGATTTGTCGAAGATGACGAAACGGCCGGAGGTGCGCGGCGGCTCGATCTTGGGATTCCCCGGGGGAATTTGCACGGTCTTCGCGAGGCGCGACCATTGGCAGAGGTAGCGGGCGGCGTCGAAGTTCGCCATGCGCGTCGTGTGATGCGAATAGGCGGTGCGCTCTTCGTCGCGGAGGTCGAGAAAGCCGTGCTCCTGGTCGAGATAGGTCTCGTAGAAGAACATGAACAGCCGGCGCAGGATGTCGTAGTATTTGACCTTCTGGTCGTCGGGAATCCAGCCGTCGCGGAGCCCCTGGAGAATGAGACTGACGCAATGCATCTGGCCGTAGGCGCCCGCGGCGCGGCCAAAGGCCCAGCCGAGACCGTCCGCGCGGACGAGGTCGGGCATCATCTTGATGTATTTTTCCGCGTAGGTGCGGAGCGTGGGCAGCTTGCGGTCGCGCACGCCGCTGTTGGCGTGGAGCTGGAGCGCGGAGCGGACGAACACAAAGCTCATCACGCCGTAAAGGTTGTAGTTGCCGCCGAACCCCTCGGTGGCGTCGTCGAAGAAGCCTGCCGAACTGGTTTGGTTGATACGGTCGCACATGCGCTCGATCAGGCGCGAGGTCTCGTCCTTCTTGGACAGACCGAAACTGAAGCGGGCGACCGCCTTGGCGATATTGAACGCCTGCCAGTGGTTGTCGTAGTCGCTGCGGTGGAGGAGCGACTTGTCGATGCGCTGCTGGGTCTCCTCGACGAGGCGTTCCCAGACGGGATTGCGGTCCTTGGAGGGACCGAAACAAAGGAGGCCGAGGGCGGCGTAGGCCAGGCCGTTTTCCGCGGGCGGCTCGGTGAACATCTGCGCCGTGATGCAGCGCGCCGCAAGGTCGATGAGGTCGTGGCCCTTGAGCGTGGATTCGCCGGTGGCTCGATAGTATTCCCCGAGCGCGTAAGCTACGTGGCCGGGTTCGTCGGGGCGCGGCTCTTCGCCGGGCGCAGGAAGGATGGTGCCGTCAGGCTGGATGGAGTCGATGTTGTGGCTCAACATCGAGCGGGCCATGTCGAGACATTGCTCGGAAAAACTATGCATGCGGTGGGTTTACGTGTGGATCGGGAGGCGGGCGGGCGTGAAGGTGAAGCTTGCTCGCCGACTCAAGGCGGCGGCAAGAGCGAATTTTGACGATTAGCGGGCGAGGAGCTTGAGGAACTCGACATTGGTCTTCGTCTTGGAGAGACGCGCAATCATGGTGTCGGTGGCTTCCTCGATCTTTTGCTGCACCAGAGCCCGGCGGAAAAAATGGATGCTCTCGAGCGTTTTCGCGTCGATCAGCAGCTCTTCCTTGCGGGTGCCGGAGGCCGCGACGTTAATCGCGGGCCACAGGCGCATCTCGGCGCATTTGCGGTCGAGCACGAGCTCCATGTTGCCGGTGCCCTTGAACTCCTGGAAAATCACGTCGTCCATCCGGCTGCCGGTCTCGACCAGCACGGAGGCGATGATGGTGAGGGAGCCGGCCTCCTCGGTCTTGCGCGCGGTGGCGAAGATCTGGCGGGGCTTTTCGAGGGCGCGGACGTCGAGACCGCCGGAGCCGGTGCGCCCGGAATTGCGCGCCGTGTTGTGGGCGCGGGAGAGGCGGGTGATCGAATCGATGAACAGCACGACATCGCGGCCGACCTCGACGAGGCGTTTCGCGCGCTCGATGCAAAGGTCGGCGATGCGGATGTGGTTCTCGATCTGCTCGTCGTTGGAGGAGGCCCAGACTTCGGCGGCGGGGACGCTGCGGCGGAAATCGGTGACTTCCTCCGGGCGCTCGTCGACGAGCAAAATCATCACATGACACTCGGGATTGTTTTGCAGGACGCCGAGCGCCATGTCGCGGAGCAGCGTGGTCTTGCCGGTGCGCGGCGGGGCGACGATGAGGCCGCGGGTGCCTTTGCCGATCGGACAGAAAAGATCGACGGCGCGGGTCGTGAGACGTCCGTCCTTCAGCTCCATCTTCAAAAACTGGTTCGGCGAGACCGTCGTGAGGGTCGTATAATCCCAGCGTTGGCGGCGGTCTTCGAGGGGGACACCGTCCACCGTCTCGATAAAGCGCATCTTCGGATTGAGGAAACGGCCATCCGCCGGAAAGGCGGTTCCGCCGATCATCGAGCCGGTGCGCAGTTTGAACCGGCGAATGAGTTCCTTGGGGACGAACGTGTCGCTCGGACGGCGCTTGCCGCCGCGGGACAGGTCGAGCAGCTGCCCGTTGCCACCGCGTTGCAGGTCGATGTCGAGCACGCCTTCGACTTGAATCGTGTTTTCGACCGGGGCGGGCGGGGGTGGGGGAGTGGAGGGCGCAGCGGAGGGGGCGTTGCCGGTTTCGGGGGCAGAGGGAGCCGGACTCGTGGCGGCGGGCGCAACGACGGCGGGGGTGTCCACGGAAGGGGACAGGGATTTCTTTTCCATACAGATAATGAAGACAGAGCACGTCCCGCGCTTGACGCTTGAAACTCACAGCAGGATAAGAACCGCGACTTTGCGTTCCTAACCCTAAAATCCGACACACCGTGCCAGACCAGACGATTACCTCAGTTTCCCGGGAACACCGGTTATTCAGGCCTTCGGCCGAGTTCAAAGCCCAAGCCAATCTTGGGAGTGATGCCGCTTACAAAAGGCTCTATAATGAATCTGTCAATAGCCCAGAAAAATTCTGGGACCGGCAGGCCAAGGAGCACCTCGTTTGGCGCAAGCCCTACAAAAAGGTCCTCGATTGGCAGCCGCCGCACGCCAAATGGTTCGTCGGCGGCAAGCTGAACGTCGCCGAGAACTGCCTCGACCGTCACCTCGGCACCGCCCGTGAAAACAAAGCCGCCCTCATCTTCGAGGGTGAGCCCGGCGATGTCCGCACCATCACCTACAAGCAGCTCCATTTCCACGTCTGCCGCCTTGCGCACATCTTTGAAAACATGGGCATCGGGGCCGGCGACCGTGTGGCGCTCTACCTCCCGATGATCCCCGAGGCCGTCATCGCCATGCTCGCGTGCGCGCGGGTCGGCGCGGTCCACACCGTGATTTTCGGCGGCTTCAGTTCGGAGTCGATCAAGGACCGCATCAACGACTGCAAAGCGAAACTGGTCATCACGGCCGACGGCGGATTCCGGCGCGGGAAAATTGTCGAGCTCAAGGCGAGCGTGGACAGGGCCCTCGACGGCACGCCGACCGTGCAATCGGTGATCGTCGTCAAGCGCTGCGGCAATCCTGTCGAGATGCGCGAAGGCCGCGACGTGTGGTGGAAGGACGCCTGGGTCGGCGCGCCCAATACCCACAAGGCCAAGGCGTTTGATTCCGAACATCCGCTCTTCATTCTCTACACCTCGGGGTCCACCGGGAAACCCAAGGGCGTACTGCATACGAGCGCCGGCTACCTGCTGGGCGCCAAGCTCAGCGCGCACTACGTTTTCGACCTGAAGGAGACCGACCGCTATTTCTGTTCCGCCGACATCGGCTGGATCACCGGCCACAGCTACGTCGTCTACGGTCTCCTCTCCAACGGTTCGACCGTCTTCATCTACGAAGGCGCGCCCAACCAGCCCGAGCCCGACCGCTTCTGGCAGATGATCGACCGCCACGGTATCACGATTCTCTACACGGCGCCGACCGCGATCCGGGCGTTCATGCGCTGGGGCGACAACTACGTGCTCCGCCACCGCCTCGACTCGCTCCGGCTCCTCGGCTCCGTCGGCGAGCCGATCAACCCCGAGGCCTGGATGTGGTATCACACCATGATCGGCAAGAAACGCTGCCCGATCGTCGACACCTGGTGGCAGACCGAGACCGGGGCGATCATGATCGCCCCGCTGCCCGGCGTGACCCCGACCAAACCCGGCTCCGGCACGCGCCCGTTCTTCGGGGTCGTCGCGAAGGTCGTGGACGACAAGGGCAAGGAGGTCCCGCGCAACAGCGGCGGCAAACTCATCATCACCCAGCCTTGGCCGTCGATGCTCCGCACCCTCTGGGGCGACGACGACCGCTACGTGAAAGCCTATTGGAGCGAATTTCCCGGCCGCCCCGACATTTACTTCACGGGCGACGGCGCCCGGCAGGACAAGGACGGTTATTTCTGGATCGTCGGCCGCATCGACGACGTGCTCAACGTTTCCGGCCACCGGATCGGCACCGCCGAGATCGAGAGTGCGCTCGTGTCGCACCCGGCGGTCGCCGAGGCTGCCGCGGTCGGCCGGCCCGACGAACTCAAGGGGCAGGCCCTCGTCGTCTTTGTCACCGTGAAGTCCGGCATCACGCCGAGCGACGCGCTCAAAGAGGAACTCCGCAACCACGTCGGCAAGGAGATCGGCGCCATCGCGAAACCGGACAACGTCCGCTTCGCCGCCAGTCTTCCGAAGACGCGCAGCGGAAAAATCATGCGCCGCATCCTCAAGGAAATCGCCGGCGGCGGCGAAGTGAAGGGCGACACGACCACGTTGGAAGATTTCAGCGTCGTGGCCGCGCTGCAGGCGGAGGACTGAGGGTGGGGCGGACCTCCGTCCGCCCTTTCCGGCCCACGTGTTTGAACCGGCGGTCGGGTCGCAAGCCCGCCCGCCGTTTTTCCGTTTGCCGCCCCCGTAACGTTGCCGCTTCATTCGCGTCCTTCTTCCGTCGCCATGCCCCACCCCCGCCCACACCGCCGCTCGCACGCGTTTACGCTGCTGGAGTTGCTCACGGTGGTCGCAATCCTCGCGTTGCTCGCGGCCATCAGTTTCGGGATCATCCGCAGCACGAAGCAGCGCGCGCACACGGCCCGCGCCAAAGCCGAACTCGCCCTCCTCGTCCAGGCGCTCGAGGACTACAAACGCCACTACGGCGACTACCCGCAGACCGGCCCGTCGGCCGCCAACTCCCAGCGCGTCACCGGCTCCGTCGGTCCCGGCGCGAACACCGCCCAGGCCCGCCTCTTCAACGCCCTCATCGGGGTCTACGGCCCGAGCAATTTCAACACCCGCCTCAACGGTCCGTTCTTCGTCGACATCACCAAACTCACGGTCGAAGTCCCCCTCAACAACGCCACGTTCGCTGTCGCCGCCGGTTCGCCGCCCGCGAAGCAGGTCGTCAACAACGCCCTCCTCGACCCGTGGGGCAACCGTTACCTCTACTTCTACAAGGTCGCCACCGCCCCCGGGCGCCCCGCGGTGTGGACGGCGCCGTCCTTTGTGCTCTATTCCACCGGTCCCGACGGCGCCTCGACGACGCTGCCCAATCCCGCGGGCGTCTTCAGCGGCACCACCCAGACCACCGGCGACAACGCCGACAATCTTTACTCCGACAAACTCCCATGAGCCGCTCTCCCCGAAAATTTCCGCCGCCCTCGCTCCGCTTGCTCCACCCGCGCGCGACCCCGGGGTTCACGCTCATCGAACTGCTCACGGTGGTCGCCATCATCGGTATTCTCGCCGCGATCATCATTCCCACGACCAGCGGCGCCCGCGTCGCCGCGAACAAGGCCAGGACCCGCACGCAATTCTCCCAGTGGGGCACCGCCTTCGAGGCATTTCGCCAGGAATACGGCACGTATCCGCAGCTCTACCCCAACGGGGCGCAGAAACTCGTTAACCAAAACGCCACCACCCAGCTCACCGGCACGCATCTGTTTCACGACATTCTGGCCGGCAAACGCCGCGACGGTTCGGCGCTAACCGGGGCTACGACCGGCAATCCGCTGCCCGCCATCACGCAAAATTCGCGGCGCATCAATTTTGTGAACTTCACCGATGCCGATTTTGTCCTAGCCGCCGATGTGACCGCCGGGCGCAACACCAACGCCCAGCTCAATTTTATCCGCGACGCCTTCTCCAACACCTCGATCGCCGTCGTCGCCGACAGCAATCTCGACGGCGTGATCAACGGCCGCGATGCGAGCCCGTTTCCGACGGTCACCGTGGCCGGGGGTACCGCCACGATTCGCCCGACGACCGTTGTGACCACGGCTGTCACCGGCGGCATCCACGCCGGCGTGATTTTCTACTGCGCGCCCCCCGGGGCCACGACGGAAAACGATCTCATCATGAGTTGGAAATGAGGCGCCCCGCGAAAGTTCTCGGCCGGTCGTCCCGCTGCGGCGGATTCACGCTCATCGAAATCATGAGCGTGATCGGGCTCATTGTGATTCTCATCGGCGCCTTTGGCTTCGCCCTGCGCGACAACGCCGGCAGCTCGCTCACGAGCGCGCAAAACACGCTCGGTGCACTCGTCGGTCAGGCCCGCGCGCAGGCTGCCGTGAACCAGACCGAGGCCCGTCTCCTGATTTACGCCGTGCGCCCACCCACCGGTGACGTCGAAAAATACCTCCGCCTCCTCCAAGTCTTCATCGCGAGCCCCCAGGGCTCCGCAACGTGGGTTCCGGTCGGCAGTCCGGTTTATCTCCCGCGCGGCACGTATTTCGTTCCGACGGCGACCACTGGTCTGCTCGCGGCGGGGGTCACGTGGCCCACCAATCCCGCGCCGGTCTCTACGCCCATCGGCACCGGCCCCAATCCCAACCAGCCCGCCGGCACGGCCTTCAACGGCGCGACCACCGTGTTCTTCGTCGAGTTCAAAGCCGACGGCTCGCTCACCCCCGCGGCCAATCCCTACATCAAACTCGCCGTCACCACCGGCGGACTCGGCACGAACAATCTTCCGGCCTTCAATAACCCGTTCGCCGTGCGCGGCGTCCTCATCCGTCCCAACGGCGCCGTCTCCTACGTGAACGAGGCCAACGGATTCTAAGCATGCGTAGCATTTGGCCAACCACCGATCCCGTCCGTCCGCCGCTCGCCGGTCCGAAGGAATCTTGCGCCCAGCGCTCAGCTCTCACCGCTCAACGGCCGTGCCGCGCGGCCCGCGCCTTCAGCCTCATCGAAGTCGTCGCGGCCGTCGGCATCTTTGCCATCGGCATGGTCGCCGTGATCGGCCTCTTCGCCCCCGTCGCCAAGTCCGTCGGCAGCCTCGCCGATGCCGAGGCCGCCATCAACGTCGCGGACCTCCTCACCTCCCGCCTCCGGGGCCAGGATCTCGCCGCCGTCGGCCAGCTGCTCAAAGTGTCCACCGCGCCGAACCGCCACCAGCTCACCGACGCCGACAACAGCCCCAACACGCCGGCCGCCGATCCCCGCCTCGATCCGCAGCTCCTGTTTGCCAGTCGCGACGGCTCCAAAATCGGGCTCTACAATGACCCCGTTTGGATCGATCCGCTGACACGTCAGCCCTCGGATCTCGAGAAGTTTTTCGAGATCGCGCTGATCCGCAATCAGACGCTCTCTCCACCGGGCATCGTGACCGACAGCGATGGCGTATCGATCACGACCAATTCCGACGAAACCGCGCTCTTCCTCGCCTACACCGCGCGCGTCCGCTGGCCCGCCTTCGTCCCCGATGGGACGCCCACCAACCGCCTGCGCGCGCTCCCGGCCGGCTTCAACCCCACCGGCACCGTGCGGTTCAACAACAGCCAGAAGCAGGTCCTCTTCTTCGCCGGCACGATCTCCCGCTGACGATGTTCACCCGCCCTCAGCTCTCCGCGTCCAGCACTTGGCCCCGGCGCTCGCGTCGCCCTCGCGTTGACGCGCGCCGCGCCTTCACGCTGCTCGAACTCCTCGTCGCCGCGGTCATCACCGCCGTCCTCGCCGGTTTCATCGTGGTGATCGTCAGCAACGTCTCCGGTTTCTGGACGCGCACGGCCGGCAAGCTCTCGACCGAAGCCCAGGCCCGCCTTGTCCTCGACCAACTCACGCAGGACCTCTCCTCCGCCGCCTACCGCGACGACGGCAACTTCGATCCAAGGAATCAAGGCCGCCTTTCTCGCACCGACGGCAATATTTGGATGGGAGTTGATGTCTTAAATGGTGCGACCGGTGAGTTAAGCCGCATCGACCCTGACACGTCGAGCACCCACTCCTCCCGGCTCTGGCAACCCGCCGCAGCCAATGCGAAGCCCACCAATAATCTTTCTCTTTCGATGACCGCAGCTAAGACAGCCGACGCCCGGTTCGGCCACGCTGGCGTCTGGCTCCGTTTCTTTACCACGAAACGCGGTAGCAATGTGGTTAGCAGCACGGGAGTAACCGACCTTACCACGGTTTCCGCACCGATTGCGGTTGGCTACCGAATCATTCGCCGCTTCAGCGCGCCGAGCGCGCTCAATCAGCGAACTTCCTACGTGTTCCATCGGGCCGAAACCCGGCCCGTGCTCGTTGGCGGTAGACCCGGCGTTCTCGATTCCGGTTACAACATCACGGCCGCCGCCTACACCACGAGCACAGCGGGCAACAACAACGGCGCCACGACCGGTGACCCAAGTTCCATTCAAGTCCCCGGCTCGCGCACCAATTTCTCCTCGGTGATTGCCGATAACGTGATCGATTTCGGCGTTCGCTGCTATGTGCGTGAC
>CAJAYO010000909.1 GCA_903948415.1 uncultured Opitutia bacterium
AGGGAGGCGGCACGAAGCGAGGGAGGCACGGGAGGCGGCACGAAGCGAGGGAGGCACGGGAGGCGACGCGATGACGGCGGCTGGGGCCGCGTAGAGGCTGCGCCCACGCGGGGGGAAGGGGCGGGCCGAGGTTGTATTTGACGCTCGGCTCAGAACGTCGCGGTGAGCGAGAGGGAGTAGGTGCGGCCGCGCCAGTCGCCGTAGGGCTGGACACCGGCGCCGGAATTTTCCCAGACGTATTTCGGGAAAGGGGCGCCGAACACGTTGTTGACGCGGAGCTGCACGCGGAGGCCGTAGCGGTGGTCGCGCCAGGGGAGCCAGCGGCCGAGGTCGGCGTGGGCGTAGGGATCGAACTGCCACTGGGGCCGGATGCGGTCATGGCCTTGTCCAAGCCATTCGGGGACGGGCAAGACGCGGGAGTGGAAATAGTGGCCGTCGAGGCCGAAGCCGAAGGCACGGCGGCTCCAGCTGGCGCCGAAGTTGGAGCGGTATTTCAGGAGGCCCGGGGCGGTGCCGTCGGGGCGGCGGAGCTGGTCGACGTGCGCGAAGCCGGGGGCGAGGCGGCTTTTGTAGCGCTGGAAATACAGCAGGCGGCCGTAGAGCTCCAAGGTGCCGCCGAAGCAGTCGGCCCACGCGTAGTCGACGGCGCCGTTCCAATTGAGCGAGCGGCGGTCGGCGCCGTTGATGGTGCCCGGATAGATGGCGACGATGCGGCCGACGGGATGCGGGTCGCCGGGTTTGAGCGGTTCGCGGAGGACGCGGTCGGGGAAAACGGTTTCGAGGTTAATGAGCGTCTGTTCGCCGAGGAAGACGAGTTCGTTGGATTTGCGGGTGTCGACAAAATCCAGGGCGGCGCGGAACCGGTGGGTTTTGTTGGCGCGCTTGTAGAGGAGGCCGACCGTCTGCGTGACGGCCGCTTCCGAGACGAGGCTGGTGTTCGGGACCTCGGCGCTGAGGGTGTCGTAGTCTTCGCGGCGGACGGGATCGGTGATGAGTTTGGGATCGACGCCGAGACCGGGCGTGGGGGGCGGCAGATTGAGGCGGCTGAGTTGGGGCGACGGAAAGCGGTTCGAAGTGGTGAAGCTGCCGCGGACGGCGAAGCCGCCGGCGAGGTCGAGTTTGAGTGCGACGGTCGGGGCGAGGTTGGCCTCGCCCGAATAGCTGGAGGCGATGTAGCGGACGGCGAGGTCGGTCTCGGCTTTATGGAGGAAACGCGGCAGCCAGCGGGGCGGAAGGAGCGGGGCCTGGAGTTCGCCAAAAATGCTATAGCGCTGGATGCTGCGGCCGTCCCAGTGGAGGGGCGGCTCGGCGAGCGAGCCGTCGGCGTAGGTTTTCTTTTCGACCGAGGCGCGGAGATGATTGCGGCGGTAGTCGCCGCCGAAATTGAAAACGCCGCGGCCCGTGGGCAGGGGCAGGTTTTCGTTGGTGGCGCGGGCGGCGAGGTCGAGGGTGTGGTAGTCGCCGAGGGTGGAGAACTTGCCCCGTTCCCCGCGGAAGACGAGGACCTCGTCGTAGAAGGCTGGCGGGGCGGCGAAGACCTGGGTGTCGCGGAGGGGATTGTAGCGGCCCTGGTCGACGAGGGCTTGCCAGCGGGTCGGATCGGCGCCGGCGAGTCCGCGGTAGCGGGTGAGGCTGTGGCCGAACTGGCTGTCGAGGGAGAGGCGCCAGTCGGCGGGGAGCTTGAGCACGGCGCCGAGGACGGCGGAGGCGAACTCGACGCGGGCCTCGCTGTAGTTTTCCCCGAGGGCGGGGGCGGTTTCGTTGAGGGAGACGAGCACGTCCTGGTGGAACGGATTCAGCGGGGAAGCGGCGCGGAGAAAGAGATCGCCCGGCATGACATCGAGGCCGCGGGTGGCGACGGTGCGGGCGTAGGTGACGTCGAGGCCGATCTCGAGGCGGGGGAAGACATCGTAGACGACGGAGGCGAAATAGGCGGAGCGCTCCTGTTGGCGGCCGTAGGGAAAGTCGAGGCTGTCGCGGGAGACGGCGAGGTCGCCGGGGGCGTCGAAGAGCGCGAGGTTGCGCAGGCCCGCGCGACCGGTGAAGGCGGCGAGGCCGCCGGTGCCGTCGGCGCCGGGGGCGACCGAGGTGAAGGCGGCGGTGCCGGGGCCGAGGAGCGGATCGAGTGCGACGCTGCGCACGGTGGGTGTGGCGCGGAAGACGGCGCTCCACGGGGCGAGGACGGGCGGGGGGCGGCGCTGTTGGTAGCGCAGTTCGGATTCGGTGGGCGGGGTGGAGCGGGTGACGCTGGCGTTGAGGCGGAGGCGGAGGGAGCCGCCGAGGAGACTTTCGGCGTGGAGGAGGGAAAGGGAGGACTGCGGGGCGTCGAAGGAGCGGAGGGCGTTGGTGTGGGTGAGCGTGACCTCGGTGGCGTTGGCATCGACGCCGGGGCGGAGGACGATGTTGATGACGCCGCCGACGGGGTTACCTGTGTATAAGGAGGAGGCGGACGCGGGGAGCACCTCGACCTGCTGGACGAGGCTGAGGGGGATGAAGTTTACGTCGGGCGGCGGGGTGCGGTTGCCGCCGGTGAGCACTTCGGGGAGACGGCGGCCGTTGACGAGGACGACGGTCTCGTCGGAGGTGTAGCCGCGGAGGGAGAGGTTGGTGCTGCCGTTGGAAAAGAGTTTTTGGTCGGGGCTGGCGTCCTGCTCGAGGGAGCGGGCGGCGGCGTTGGCGTCGAGGAGTTCGCGTTGGAGGAACTCGTTGAGGGTGACGACGCCGCTGCGGGAGATTTGGTCGCGGTCGTAGATGGTGTAGGCGAGCGCGTCGTTTTGGGTGCGGAGGAGATCGAGATTGCCGGTGGCGTTGCGCGGGGGCGTCTGGAGCTCGTTGCGGTCGGCGAAGCGGGCGCGTTCGACGCGGCTCTCGACGACGAACGGGGCGAGCAGGGAAGGATCGGCGGTGGGCGCGACGGTTTGGGGGACCAGGGTAACGATGCGGTCGGCGAGGACGCGGGCGTGGGTCATCTCGAGCGTCTGGTAGTCGACGCCGGTGGCGACGAGGCGGTAGGTGCCGGGCGGGAGAACTTTGAAGAAGAAGTGGCCGCGAAAGTCGGTGAGGACGCTTTGGGGTACTTCGACGATGGAGACGCGGAGGCCGGGGGCGGGGTGGCCGTCGGGACGGAGGAGGCGGCCGCGGATTGAGCCGGTGGGCTTGAGGGTGGCGGTGATGACGAATTTTCCGCCGCCGTTGGGGCGGGCGGAGAAACCGGTGTTGGTGAGGAGGAGGCCGAGGGCGTCGGCGGGTTCGAAGCGGCCGCGGAGTTCGTTGGAGCGGGCCTGGTGGAGTTCGTCGGAGGAGAAGAGGACCTCGGTCTTGGACTGTTTGGAAAACGCGAGGAGGGCGGTGTCGGCGGGTTGGGCGGCGACGTCGAATTCCCTGGGCTCGGCGCGGGCGGGGCGGGGTGCGAAGCCAAGGACGAGGACGAGCGCGGCGAGTTGGCCGCCGAGGGCGAAAGGGAGGAGGGCGCGGAGGGGGCCGAGGGCGGAGCGGAAATAAAAACGGAAAGAGTTCACGAAGAGAGAAACGGAGGGTGGCCCACGGAACACACGGACGACACGGAAGAATCGGACGGTTGGGAGAACGCGGAGCACACGGGAAAAGCGGAAGGGAGGGGGAATCGGGAACGGAGCGGGAGCGATTTACCACGGAGACACCGCGGCACGGAGAGGCGGAGACAAAGGCTCGAGAACGGAAGACGGGGGAGGAACCGAGAGGCCGGAAAGCCCGGAGCGGCTCACGGCTCGGTGCGGAGGCTGATGCGCAGGATTCCGCTGGGGTCGGGGTTGACGCGGATCGGATGGATTTGGGCGAGGGCGTCGAGGAAGCCGGCGAGGTCGTCGAGGCTGAAGCGGCCGCCGAGCGTGAGGTTTTCGGCGGCGGCGGTGACGGTGATGCCGCGGCCGTGGTAGTGGGCGAAGCGGGCGAGGGCGAGGCGGAGCGGGGCGGTTTCGAACACGATCTTGCCCTGGCGCCAAGCGAGGGCGTCGTCGACGCCGCCGGCGGTGAGGGTGCGGCGGGTGACGCTCGCGGAAGTGGCGGTGAGGTGCTCGTGGGCGGTGAGCGACGAAGGCGGGCGCGGGCCGGTGCCGGCGGTGTCGCTGGGGCGGACCTGCACGGAGCCCTCGACGACGGTGACTTCGAGTTCGCCGAGTTTGTCGGTGCGGACGGCGAAGATGGTGCCGGTGACGCGGACGGAGCCGGTGGGGGTTTCGACGATGAACGCGCGGGCGGGATCTTGGGCGACGGCGAAGTAGGCCTGGCCCGAGGCGAGGCGGACGCGGCGTTCGTCGCGGGTGTTTTCGACGCGGAGGCTGGTCTGGGCGTTGAGTTCGACGCGGGTGCCGTCGCCGAGGGTGAAGGCCTGGCGTTGGGCGACGGAGGTGGCGAGGGTTTCGACGGCGGGGGCGGGGGCGGCGACCCAGAGGAGGAGGGCGACGGTGGCCGCGGCGGCGAGGGTGCCGCCGGCGACCGTGAGCCACGACAAACTCCAGCGGCGGCGCGAAGGTGGCGCGGACGCGGGCATGTTCACCGCCCCGGAAGCGACGAGCGCGGGGAGCGATTGCGCAAGATCGGCGGAGAGCTGGCCGTAGTCGGAGAGGAGCGCGCGGTGGGCGGGCCGGGCGGCGAGCCAGGTGTCGAGGGCGGTGCGGTCGGCGGCGTCGAGGGTGCCGCCGTCGAGGCGGGCGGCCCAGAGGGCGGCCTGTTCCACGGTGGCGGGGTCGGCAGGAAATCGGGGGGACGGAGTTTTCATGCGCGGGCCTCCGGGTCGGGCGCCGACGGGGCGGGGGCGTTGGGGTGGAGCGTTTCGGCGGGCAGGGCGGCCCGGAGGAGGCGGAGGGCGCGGGCGTGTTGTTTTTCGACGGTGCTCACGGCGATGCCGAGACGGTCGGCGATTTCGCGATGGGACAGGAGTTCGACTTTGCGGAGGAGGAGGACGGCGCGGCAGCCCTCGGGGAGGGCGGCGATGGCCTCTTGAAGGAGGGCGAGTTCCTGGCGGGCCATGACCTGTTGGGCGACGCCGGGGGTGGCGGACGCGGTGGTTTCGTGGGCGGGATCGGCGGAGCCGGCGGTGCCGAGGGGCGAGATGCTGCGGCGTTTGAGGCGGTTGATGGCGAGGCGGCGGGCGGTGACGTAGAGGAGGGCCTCGGGTTTTTCGGCGGTGTGGTTTTCGACGGCGGGATAGACGCGGAGGTAGGCGTCGTGGGCGACGTCCTGGGCTTCGGTGGTGTTGCCAAGGAGGCGGGCGAGGTAGCGGCGCAGCGGGGCGAGGGTCGCGCGGTAGAGCGAGGAGAAGTCGCGCGGGGCGGGGTCGGGCGGGGGCGGTTCGTCAGACATGGGCGACGAGAACCGGGCGAAAGGCGGGGCGGACACGGCTGTCGCGGGAGGGACGAAGCGAGAGAGAGGAAGGGGATAGGATGAGTTCACGCCTACTCCGTGCGACAACGGGTGCGGCCGGACCCGCTAGCCGTGCGGCGGATTTTTTTTCACAAGACGGCGGAATCATGGGGGCGGACCGGACGACGGTGTCGGGGGGGAGTGCATACCGGCGGACCGCAAAGGGCGAGGGTGTTTGCGCGGGCCGGTCGGGGCGGCGGAGGGCAGAGAGAGGCGGGCCGGCGGAGCCGCGCGCGGGGACACGGTGGCGGAGCGCACGGCGCACCTGGGGACACGGGGCCGGAGGCGCGCGGCGGAGCGCACGGCGCACCTGGGGACACGGGGCCGGAGCCGCGCGGCGGAGCGCACTGCGCACCTGGGGACCATGGGGCGACGCCCGTGGAGGAGGACCCGGGGACCATGGGGCTATGCCCGGGGAGG
>CAJAYO010000910.1 GCA_903948415.1 uncultured Opitutia bacterium
GAGCCTGCCTTCACCCCCGTCCTCGCGCTCAACCCCGACGTCACGACCGCCCTTTCCTTTCCGCGCACGGCCGCCGCCTGGCCCGCCTTCCTCACCGCCCTCCGCCGCGCCCGCTTCACGCACGTCCTCGACTTCGACAACACCGAGAAAACCGCCCTCCTCACCCGCCTCACCGGCGCGCTCCTCCGCGTCTGCTTCGACCGCGAGCTGATCAAATTCCGCTACCCGCGCCTCTACACGCACTCCGCCCAAGTCACGAACGCGTTCTACGACTCGCACCATATCACCGACACCTACCTCGCCCTCCTCCGCCCCCTCGGCGTGCCCGTCGCCACCCGCGACGTCCGCCTCGTCCCGCTCGCCGCCGATCTCGCCGTCGCCCAAAAAATCGCGCCGCGCGGCGGCCGAAAAATCCTCCTCCACCCCGGCAGCCGCAGCGCCTTTCGCCTCTGGCCCGCCGACCGTTTTGCCGCCGTCGCCGACCGCCTCCAGGACGAACTCGGCGCCCAGGTCTTCCTCGTCGCCGGCCCCGCCGAACAGCCGCTCGTCACCGAAATCCGGCGACACGCGAAAACCCACGTCGTCGCCCTCGACCGCGCGTTTTCCGTCGGCCAATTCGCCGCGCTCCTCGCGCAATTCGACGTCTTCCTTTGTCACGACAGCGGCCCCATGCACGTCGCCGCCGCCGTCGGCACGCCCGTCGTCGCCCTGTTCAGTTCCCAAAACGCGACCATCTGGCGCCCGCTCGGCGAACGCCATACCGTGCTCCAAACCGCCCTCCCCTGCGCGTGCTTCCCCGCCGGCCAACTCCCCGGCCCCTGCACGCCGGGCGATTCCTACCGCAGCTACTGCGTCCGCCAACTCTCCACCGACCAGGTTTTCGCCGCCACCCAAGCCGCGCTCAGCGTGCGCTGACTCAGTCACAAATTCTTCCGTGTGTTCCGTGTGTTCCGTGGGCCACTGGGCCCCCTCACATCCGGAACGCAATAATCGTGTTCGCCACCCCCACGATCTCCGCGAACCGCCCCGCCTTCGTCGCCTCGAAAATCGCCCGCGTCACACCGTCCGCCCGGCTCCCGAAATCGTGAAACGCGATCACGCCGCCGCGCTTCACGAACGGCGCCCACGCCGCAATGTCCGCCTGGCACGCCTCGTACGAGTGGTCCCCGTCGATGAAGATAAAATCAACCGTGCCTTTCAGGTTCCCCAGTTGCTTCGCCGCCGCCAGCGAATCGCTCACCACCGGCTCGGCCCGCTCCGCAAAACCCAACGCGGAAAAATTCCGCTGAAAAATCTCCAGCGTGCTCGCCTTCCCCAGCGACTGAAAATGCCGGTTATACCACGCCGCATCCTCCCCGCACGTCGAGAGCCCCTGGAAATTGTCCACCGCGTAAATCTTCGCCGCCCCCTTCAGCCCCCCCGCGATGAAACACGTCGAGGCCCCCATCCACGACCCCACCTCGATCACCTGCGCCCCCGCCGGCAGATCGCTCGCCAGCTGAAACAAATACCCGCGCTCCGGAAAACTCCCCATGTCGTCCGTCTTGAAGTGACGCGCAATCCGCAAAAATTCGTCCCACTTCAACTCCGGCCGACGCTTCCGGGCCCCGCGTAGAAACCGCCCGCATTTTTGCGCGAACCGAACATCACGAACGAGGGGCCAGTGCTTAAAAGCCATTCGCCGAGCGAACCGCCCCCGCCCACGCGCGGGAAGCTTTTTCTTTGCCGCGAGCCTCCCCTTCCCCGAGGTAGGAGCGCGCTTGCGCGCGATTCGAATCGCCTGCAAGCAAGCTCCCCTCCGCATGTCGTCCGCCGCTCCCCTCCAAGTTACCGTCGCGATCCCGACCTACAATCGCGCCGCCTTCCTGCGCCAAACCCTCGCCGGCCTCGTCGCCCAGCAATTTCCCCGCGACCACTTCGAAATTCTCGTCCTCGACAACAACTCCACCGACCACACCCGCGCCGTCGTCGCCGAATTCGCCTCCGCCCATCCCGCCCCACGCTACCTGCTCGAAACCCGCCAGGGCCTCGACTACGCCCGCAACCGCGCCATCGCCGAAGCCCGCGGCGCCATCATCGTCTTCGGTGACGACGATATTCTCGTCCAACCCGACTGGCTCGCGCAGATGACCGGCCCGCTCCTCGCCGACCCCGCGCAGCGCATCGGCGCCGTCGGCGGCGAAGTCATTCCCGTTTTTCCCGACGGCCTTCCTCCCTGGGTCGCCGAATGGCATGCGCCCCTCGCGTTTCGCCCCGACCTCGGCCCGCTCCCCCCCCACCACTCGCCCATGGGGGCCAACCTCGCCTTTCCCCGCTGGGTCTTCACCCAACTCGGCCTCTTCCACACGGCGCTCGACCGCGCCGCCGGTAACTATTTCTCCGGCGGCGACAGTGAAATGATCCGGCGCGTGCGCGCCGCCGGCCACGAGGTCTGGTTCGCCCCCGGCGCCGCCGTGCAGCACCAGATGCCCGCGAGCCGCACCACCTTTCGCTACGCCTCCCGCCACGCCTTCGACTCCGCCCGCTCGCGCGTCATCGACCGCGCCGGCCAACCCGCCGCCGCCGCCTACCTCGCCAGCCGCTTCCTCGGCAACGTCCTCAAGACCCTCGGCTTCGCCCTCCTCGCCCTCCTCCACACCGTCGTCTTCCGCCCCGGCGCCGCGAAAAAAGCCCTCGTCCGCGCCTGGCGCTCCTGCGGCTACCTCTACCAAATCCCGCGCTCGCTCGTCGGGAAAATTTGAGTCTTCCTCCGCGCCGTGGCTGAACCGCTCCCTCTTTCCGTCGTCGTCGTCGCCAAAAACGAGGCGCACACCCTCGACCGCTGCCTCGCCAGCGTGCGCCGCTGGTGCGCCGACGTCCTCGTGGTCCTCAACGACACCACCGACGCCTCGGAGGCCGTCGCCCTCGCCCACGGCGCCCGCGTGAAACACCTCCCGTGGCAGGGCTACCGCGACACCAAGAACGCCGCCGTCGCCCTCGCCCAACACGACTGGATCCTCTCGCTCGACGCCGACGAAGAGGTCTCGCCCACCCTCCGCGCGGACCTCGTCGCCTTCTTCGCCCGCGGCGACCACACCCGCTACGCCGCCGCCCGTTTTCCCCGCAAGGTCTGGTTCATCGACCGCTGGATCACCCACGGCGACTGGTATCCCGACCTCAGCCTCCGCCTCTTCCGCCGCGACCGCGCCCGCTGGGGCGGCGACGCCTTCGTCCACGAGAAAATCGACTGCACCGGCCCCGTCGCCCGTCTCCGCGGCGACCTCCACCACTACTCGTTCCCGACGCTCTCCGCCCACGTCGCGAAGATCAACCCGTTCGCCGACCTCTTCGTCCGCCAACACGCCGCCCGCGGCACCAAGTTCTCCGCCGCGACCGCCATCCTCCGGCCCTGCTGGCGTTTCGTCCGCGCCTACATTTTCAAACTCGGCTTCCTCGACGGCTACCCCGGTTTCTACATCGCCCACGCCACCGCCTTCGCCGCCTTCGTCCGAGACAGCCGCCTCTACGAGGTCGAAAACCGCCGCGAGGCCCCGCCCGATGTCTGAGGCCCCCCAACCGCTCAGCAAACTCGCCGAAGAACTCGTCGGCGAGTTCCGCCGCCTCGCCTACAACGAACCGCGCCGCGCCGTAAAGCGCCCGACGCAAAACCTCAGCGCTCTCATCGAGGAGTTGATGGTCAAAAACCAGATCGGCCGCCCCTCCGCCGAGCAATCCATCCGCGACCAATGGCCCGCCCTCGTCGGCACCGCCAACGCCGCCTACTCGCACGCCGCCCGCATCGACCGCGGCCGCCTCATCGTCCTCGCCGCCCACTCCGTCGTCCGCAACGAGATCTTCCACCACCGCGACGAAATCGTCGCCCGCATCCGCAAACTCCCCGGCTGCGAAGCCCTCAAGTCCCTCAACATCCGCGCCGGGTAAACGGCGCGCCGGTGGCCCAACCGCCGCCCCGCAGCGCCCCCGCCGGAGGACGCGGGGAAGCCCCCGCCGCCCGCCGCCCCCCCGTCCCGCGGGTTCGCCCCGTCGTTCCGCCCCAAATTTGCGCTTGCTCCCCCCCGCCCTCTGCAGGAACTTCGCCGCTTGCGTGAGTGGCGATCCGTCGGTTGCGGGCCGCCACCATGACTGGTCCGGCACTCCGCCGGATTGAAACGGTGACGTCGGCTGCGGCGCGACTTCGGTCGCATCGGGGCGGGCGGCACGGTCCCTGCAAAGGGGCCCTACAGTCGTGAACCAAACCACAAAACCATGTCCACCACAGTTGTTAAACCCGAAATCATCGCAGCCTACAAAACTCACGACAAGGATACCGGCTCGTCCGAAGTCCAAATCGCGCTCTTGACCGCCCGGATCAATCACTTGACCGAGCACTTGCGCACGCATCGCAAAGACTTCCACAGCCGCCGCGGCCTCCTGCAGATGGCTTCCCGCCGTCGCAAACTCCTCGACTATACCAAAAAGCACGACCTGCCCACGTATACCGAGCTGTTGCAGAAGCTGAGCCTTCGCAAATAACGCTTTCGTCCCACAGGCGATCCGATCCGCGGATCGCCTGTTGTCTTTACGGACACTCGAAACCGAGCCGGGACATTTCCATTTGCCGTCGCCCCGCCGACGCCAAACGGAAATCTCTCGCGCCACGGGCGAGGAGATCAAAGCGGGTTCGGGCCCTCCGAATCCCCCCCCGCAGCGGTGCCACCCCGCACCGCCGCTGCTTCCGCCCACCGGAAGCCACCGGGCCGTCCTCAGCCGTGTCGCTGACCGGCCCGTCTTATCCGCGACACACCGTCCGTTCCTATCCGAATCCGAATCGAATCAGCTCATGAAACAGAAACATAATGTCACCGTCGCCGGCCTGAACCTC
>CAJAYO010000911.1 GCA_903948415.1 uncultured Opitutia bacterium
CTCGTGTGCATGCCGGACTGACCGTGTGCCACCCGCCAAACGGGGTGCGGGCTCAACCTCCGCCGTGAATCGGTCGGCGACACCTGCCAGACGCGACGGCCAATCGGGCCGGGCCTGCGTCCATGCCGCATATTGGCGGAGACGCCCCCGAGGGTGATTCGCGGGGCGGACGCCCTGCAGGCTCCACGCAAGACCTTCCGCACTGAATATTTCCTCGGGCACCACCCGTGCTCTTGCCCACTCGCCGAGCGGCCAGCGCCCCGCCACCTGAAGCATCGGAGCGCGGTTAAACCGATAGCCGAGAATTTCCAAGGCCGCGTGATGGCACGCCGCGTCCCAGCCGAGGCGGGTCACCCGGAGCCGCGCGAAATGCACCTTCTGGCGCCAACGCGCGGCCGCATGCGCGCCAAGGAGCGCCGCAAGTTCAGTTTCGCCGAGCCCCGCCAACGCCTCGAGAATTTCCGCCGCCGGCCGGCCGGCGAGCCGCTCCACGGCTTCCTCGGCGGCAAACTCCTCCAGATCGTGGTGGAGCAGCGGCAGGAGCGCCAGCACCGGAATCGCCGCTCCGCTTGCTGCCCGCGTGACGTATCCCGCCTCGGGCGGAAACAGCACGACGTGCAACACCACCCCGTCATAGTTTCGGTCCTGCGCATGCGCGTGCGCCACCCAGTCCGCCGCGCGCAAGTGCAATTCGATATCCCCCGTTAATTCGGGTCCGTCGCCGAGGCGCAGCCGCGCACCCCGAAAATCCGGACCGCCCAGCAAATTCCATTTCCCCGGATGCATCACACGAACCTGCCGACCATCGGTGGTCACCGCCGCCGCCCGCTCAAAATCGCCGCGGAGCCAGATTTTTTGCAGCAATTTCTCCGGAAACGAAAACGGTCCGTAGAGTCCTTGCATCTCGGCCACGGCTTGGGCTGGCGCGCTCATCGGCCCTCATTTTTCCCGTCTGCGGCCCGAGGTCGAGCGTGTTGTTTTCGGCCTCGGCCGTCACTTCCTGCATCGCCCGCCTCACGGGGCTGGCCCCGCCGCCGGCCCGGGACCCGCCCTGCGAGCGGCCAGCCCGCTGCATTCAGGATTGAAATTGGCCGCGGAGTCGGACCCGTTTTGCAACGTGAATCCCCACCCCCGCCCCTTCGCCCCCGTTGCCTCCATTTCAACCGGCCTCGCCTTCGCCGCCCTGCTCGCCTGCCTCGCCCTCGTCGCCCGCGGCGCCGAACGCCTCCCCAACATTGTCGTGATTTTCACCGACGACCAAGGCTACGGCGACGTCGGCGTTTTCGGCGCGAAGGGTTTCACGACGCCCAACCTCGACCGCCTTGCCCGCGACGGTGCGATGCTCACCAATTTTCATGTCTCCCAAGCCGTCTGCTCCGCGTCGCGCGCCGCCCTGCTGACCGGCTGCTACTCCAACCGGGTCGGCATTCACGGCGCACTCAGCCCGAAGGCGGACTACGGCCTCAATCCCGCCGAAACCACGCTGGCCGACCTGCTCAAATCCCGGGGTTACGCCACCGGTATGGCGGGCAAGTGGCACCTCGGCCACCGCGAGCCCTTCCTCCCCAACCGGCAGGGCTTCGACGAATCCTTCGGGCTGCCCTACTCAAACGACATGTGGCCGTACCACCCCGAGGCCAAGGCCGGCACGTATCCGTCGCTCCCCCTCTACGAAAACGGGCAGGTCATCGACAGCGAAATCACGCCGGAAAAAATGCGCCAGCTCACCACGCGCTACACCGAACGCGCCGTCTCGTTCATCGAACGCCACAAGGAGCGCCCGTTCTTCTTTTACCTCGCGCACGCAATGCCCCACGTGCCCCTCGCCGTGAGCGACAAGTTCAAAGGCAAGTCGCAGCTCGGTCTCTACGGCGATGTGATCATGGAGATCGATTGGTCGGTCGGCGAAGTGCTCCGCACGCTCGCCCAACACGGTCTCGAGCGCGACACCCTCGTGATTTTCACAAGCGACAACGGCCCGTGGCTGAGCTACGGCCAGCACGCCGGCAGCGCCGGACCGCTCCGCGAGGGCAAGGGCACCTCCTGGGAGGGCGGCACCCGCGTCCCTTGCCTCATGCGCTGGCCCGGACACATCCCCGCCGGCGCGAAGAACGACGACTTCGTCATGACCATCGACCTGCTGCCGACCTTTGCCCGCCTCACCGGAGCCGCCCTGCCCTCGCTGCCCATCGACGGCCTCGACGTCTGGCCGCTCCTCGCCCGCACCCCGGGCGCCACCAATCCCCACGAAGGCTACGGAATCTGGTATGCGCAAAACGAACTGCAGGCGGTCGTCAGCGGCGACGGGCGCTGGAAACTCCTGCTCTCGCATCGCTACCGCACCCTCGCCGGCCGTTCCGGTGGCCGCGACGGGATCCCGGCAAAATACGAAAATGCCGACGTCGGCCCACCGAAGCTCTACGAACTGAGCCGCGATCTCGGCGAAACCACCGACGTCTCCGCCGCTCATCCGGACGTCGTGCAGCGCCTGCTCGCCTTCGCCGAAAAATGCCGCGACGACCTCGGAGACTCACTCACGAAACGCACCGGCCGCGGCAATCGCGCACCGGGCCGCATTGCCACCGCCCCGTAGCCCGTGCGCCGTCGCGGCGACTAAAAACGAAAATCCTCCGCCCGGTCGGCTAGACCCCGAACCCGGGACGATACGCCTTCGCCACCCATCGGTTGGCTTCCGCAAAATTCGTGACCCGCATCGCCGTCGCATCCCAAAGAATCTTCCGGCGCGCGCGCACCGCGACACAGCTCAACAAGACCGTCTCGGTCAGCTGGGCGGCATACTGAAAATTCGCGCCCGCCGCCGGCCCGCCCTTGCAGGCCGCGACCCACTCCGCCCAGTGATCGCCGGCGACCCGCGGCAGCGTTTTGGGCGGGAGCGCGGGCAACAGCTCCTGCATCCGCGCTTCGGGGACAACGCGCACACTGAGGTAGTTCGGATGGGCGAGCACGGTGGCCTTGCGGCCCACGATCAGCGTGCCGTTGTCCGGCAACACCCGGTTTGGATCCAGATCGGGCGGCAGCGGCGGCATCATCCCGCCGTCATACCATTTCCACGTCACGGCCGGCATCCGGCCCCGCGCGGGAAATTCATACGTCACCACGGACGCCTTCGGCCCGGTCACATCGGTCTGATAGGAACTCGCCGCCTCCACACTCGTCGGCTGCGTCAAACCCAGCGCCCAATAAGCCCCGTCCATCATGTGACAGCCCATGTCCCCGAGCGCACCCGTCCCGAAATCCCAATACCCGCGCCAGTTGAACGGCAGATAGGCCGGGTCATACGCGCGCTCCGGCGCCACCCCCAACCACAGGTTCCAGTCAAGCGTCGGCGGCACCGCCGGCACGCCTTTCGCATGGTCCGGCGCCTTCACGCCCTGCGGCCAGATCGGCCGGTCCGTCCACGTATGGATCTCGCGCACGTCCCCGAGCACGCCCGCGTCGATCCATTCCTTCAAAATCCGCATGCCCTCGAAGGCATGTCCCTGGATCCCCATCTGCGTGGCGACCTTCTTCTCCCCCGACAGCTGGGCCATCTTGCGCACCTCGTCGACCGTCTGCCCCATCGGTTTTTCCACGAAGACGTGCTTCCCCAGCTGCATCGCCGCCATCGCCACCGGAAAATGCATATGATCCGGCGTGGCCACTACCACCGCATCGATCCGGTTGCCGAGCTTGTCGAGCATCTCCCGATAGTCGCGGAACCGCGGCACGTCCGGATATTTCTTGTACGTCCCGGCCGCCCGCGCGTCGTCCACATCGCAATACGCCACGTGGTGCTCCGCGACCAACCCCTCGACCGACGCCCGACCGCGTCCGCCCACGCCGACAAACGCGACATTCAGTTTGTCTCCCGCCGCCGCACTTTGCGCACCCGTCACGCGGGGCAACGACAGCGCCGCGGCGGCGACTGACGCGCGTTTGAGGAATTCACGGCGGGGAACGCGGTTGGCTGGCATGCCTCCACTTGAGACACCACCCCTGGTAACCGCAAGGTTACAACTTGGCTTCCGGCCCGCTTTCGCCTCTAAATCCCCGCCATGCCCCGTCCCGTCACCCGCCGCACCTTTCTCGGCCAAGCCGCCGGCACCGGCCTCGCCCTCGGACTGACTCGCACCGCCGCCCGGGCTGCCGCCGCCCCCTCCCCCTCCGCCCCGGCCGTCCCCGTCACAAAACCCGTTGCCGACTGGCCGCGCTGGGACCCCCGCGACGAGGCCGCCCTGCTCGACGTCCTCCACAGCGGCAAATGGGGCCGCACCGCCGGCGGCGCCTCCCGCGTCAAGGAATTCGAGGCCGCGTGGGCCGCGCGCATGCAGGCCCGCCACTGCATCGCCACCTCGTCCGGCACGACCGCCCTCCTCACCGCCCTCGGCGCCCTCAACCTCGGCCCCGGCGACGAGGTGATCCTGCCGCCTTACACCTTCGTCGCGACGTTCAATGCCATCACCGCCAGCTTCGCTCTGCCGGTCTTCGCCGACACCGACGCCGCGTCGTTTCAAATCGATCCTGCCCGGATGGCGGCCGCGATCACGCCGGCCACCAAGCTCCTGCTGCCTGTCCATATCGCCGGCACCCCGGCCGACCTCGACGCCCTCACCGCCCTCGCGCAATCGCGCGGCCTCACCCTGCTCGAAGACGCCTGCCAGGCTCCGCTCGCCGAGTGGCATGGCCGGCCGGTCGGCACTGCCGGCATCGGCGGCTGCTTCAGTTTTCAGGCCAGCAAAAACCTGACGAGCGGCGAAGGCGGAGCGATCGTCACCAACGACGAGACGTTCGCCCAGCTCTGCTATGATTTCCACACGCCGGGCGGCACGAAAAAAAGCGCCAGCTCCGGCCGCGGCGCCAACTACCGCCTCACGGAATTTCAGGCCGCCCTCCTTCTCGCGCAACTCACGCGCTTCGAGGCGCAGGCCAAAACCCGCGACGCCAACGCCGCCTACCTCAGCCAACTCCTCCGCCAGATTCCCGGCATCACCCCGGCCACCCTGCCCGCGGGCGCCACCCGCAGCGCCTGGCATCTCTACATGTTTCGCTACGACGCCGAAAAATTCGCCGGCCTCACCCGCGCGAAATTCCTCGCCGCCCTCGCCCAAGCCGGCGTCGCCGCGAGCGCCGGCTACACCAGCCTCAACACCTCGGCGCACGTCACGGCCCTCGCCACCAATTCCCACTACCAACGCCTCTACGGCAAGGAGGCCATGGCTCGCTGGGTTGACCGCAACCGGTGCCCCGTGAACGACCGCCTCGTCGCCGAAGCCGTCTGGTTCGGTCAGACCAAGCTCCTCGGCTCACGCACCAACATGGAAAAAATCGCCGCCGCCATCGCCGGCATCCAAAAAAACGCCGGCGAACTCGCCCGGTCCTGAACCGCGCCACCACCCCCAGCGCCCAACGTCGATTCCATGTCCACTCCCTTCGCTCTTCGCCCGCTTGTCGCCGCCGACCATGAGGCCGTCGCCCGCCTGCTCCACCGCTCGCTGGTGCAGTGGTATCAGAGCCGCCTCGGGCAGGGAGCGCGTTTCGGCGACAGTCCCGAACCCTTCCGCCTCTTCCCGGAGGTCTACGCCGCGCTCGACCCCGGCGCAGCCATCGCCGCCCACGACCACGCCTCCGGCGAACTGATCGGCGTGTGCTTCGTCCATCCGCGCCAGACCCACGTCGCGGTCGGCATTGTCGCCACCGCCCCCGAAGCCCAGGGCCGCGGACTCGCCCGCGCCCTCCTCACCCCGGTCCTCGCGCAAGCCCGCCGCGACCAACTTCCGGTCCGCCTCGTCTCCAGCCTGCTCAACCTCGATTCGTTCTCCCTGTATTCCCGGCTCGGATTTGTGCCCCACACGCTCTACCAGGACCTCGCGCTTGCCGTGCCCCCCGGTGGCCTCTCGAACCCGCCCCCGCCCGGCGCCGACCGCGTCCGCCCTGTGACCGACCCCGGCCAAGCCGGCCGCCTCGCCACCTTCGAACTCGAGTGGCAGGGCATCCACCGCGAGCCGGACTACGCCTTTTTTCTCCGCAACACCGTCGGCGCGTGGCGGGTCTGGGTGCTCGAAAATGCCGCCGGCGCCCTCGAGGGTTTCCTCGTGGCCAGTCACCACCCGTCGTGCGTCATGCTCGGCCCCGGCGTCGCCCGCGACGAGGCCGCCGCGGCCGCCCTGCTCTGGCGCGCCCTCGACGCCCTGCGCGGCCGCACGCCGGTTTTCCTTGTGCCCTGCGCCGCCGCCGGGCTCGTCCGCGCGTGTTACGCCTGGGGCGCGCGCAATGTGGAACTCCACGCCGCCCAAGCCCTCGGCCCCGTGCCTCCCGCCCGCGGCCTCGCTTTTCCGACCTTCCTCCCCGAATCCGGCTGAAACCTCCGCGTAACCGGGAACTGGACACCGGTTCGCCGTCCGCGCGAAAAAGCCTCGTCGCCCTCAGGCCTCGATCCCGAAAAACGCCACGGCCTTCCGCCACGCCATCCGCGCGAAAATCGGCCGCCGGCAACCGCGCCAGGTTCGCCAATTTCACGAGCGACGGATCGGCGCCGTCGAACGGCGCGTGCAACCCGAACGCGACCGCTTCGACCCCGAGCGCCTCGCTCAGCCCTGACACCTCCTTGCGCCCCACCATCTGCGTCCGCGCAAAGTCGATCACCCCCCGCCCCTTCAAGCCGGGCTCCCGACGTCTGTGACCGTCGAGGCCGACCCAGTTGTTCAACGCGAACCTCCGTCCCGGATGCGCTTTCGCCGCCACCAACCGCGCGTTCAGGGTCGGGTCTGCCGTCCGATCCCACGCGTGACGCTGCCGTCGGCCCGCCCACCATCGGGTCGGCACCACCGGCACGGCGTGCTCCGCAATCCGGCCCAACGCGGCCCGCCCGTGCGCGTCGGATAGCCTGTAGCCATGGTGCTCCGGCCTAAGTTTCACGGCATGCATTTTCCACGGCCCGAGCGCCTCGGCCAGATCGCGCTCGCACCCCGCATAGGTCGGGTTGACGGTCGCCACCCGAATCAACCGGCCGCGATGCGTCAGCGTCGCCTCGAACCACGCCTCGTTGCCGCGGTGCGCATCCCGGTAGACCACCGCCGGCCAACACGACACCACGACCTTCCCGATGCCATGCGATCCATCCGCCCGATCATCGCCGCCGCCGTCGTGTCGCGCAGCGCCCGCAACGGGTCGTGCCCGAGGTAGGCATGGCTATCGACGATCATGCGCGCCTCCGCTCCAGCAACCCGTGCAGGTTGCGCCAACAACCATCCTCGCGTTCCCCCGCCGTGAGTTCGACCGAGAGAATAACCGCACCCGCCGCTGAATGCACTTCTCCGCCACCGGGAACACTGCGGGATCGTCGAGTTTGAACTGATTGTAGAGCTTCACCCCGATCATGCCCGCCTCGAGATATCGTTCGATTTCGTCCAGCGCCGCCGCCCCCCTTGCCCGGCTGCACAAAGCAATACCTGCCGCTGCGGCCGGGATAGCGTTTCATGGCCGCCAGCACCGCGTCGTTGGCCTCGCGTATTGTCTCGATCCTCACCGGCGCCCCCCGCCGTAATCGGCTTCGAACAAAGCAAACGCTCGCTGCCGAGCACGCCTGCGGCCTCGATCATCGCCTCCACCTCACTCCAGTCCGCCTCGGGCGGCTGCACCGGCGCGAACACGTGATTGTGCGCGTCGATTTCCTTCATTGCCCGCCAGCCCGCCGGGAGACCGCCCTCGGTCACGGCCGTCGCCGCAGGTCCCGCTTCACCCGGCGCTCGTACGACCAAGCCCAATACGTCTAATCCGGCCCCGCGTATTTCAGACACTCGCGCCGGTTTCGGTTCACGGTGAATGAGGCCTTTCACCGTCCGTCTCCTGAACCCGTGTCCGCGGCAACGTCCCACCCCCGTCGGGAGAATCTGAGCTGCGCACAGCCCGCGGGGAAGTTGGTCCATCGACCGAAAAAGATCGGCGAAATCGGTGTAGTCGGTGGATGCCACGCCGGGTGCGGGAATATCCGTGCGATTTCCGTTCTCCGCAGAGCAAACCCAAACCCGGCCGTCCGCTCCGCCCCGCTCATTTCGCCAGCACCGCACTCAGGTCGAGCACGGCCACCCGCCCCGGTTGCCCAAAAGCGCCGCCGCCGGCGGCCGCCTTCGATCGAAATACACCCCGCGATTCTCGCTTTGCGTCACCCGGGCGGAGGCGACGCCCGAATATTAACTCGCCTTCACCGAATGCCGGTCGCTGCTACCCGTCTCGAACACCACCGACCCCAACCGTTCGAAAATCATCTTCACCTGCGTCCGCGTATCACCGGCGTCGCCGCCATCGGCGGACCGGCAAAAATCAACGGCGTGCCGCCCGCCACGCGACACACGGAACTGTGTCGCGCAGACTTCGCGAGCCACGGCAGCCATTCGTCGGCCACCCGCTCCCCCGTCCGTTCCGGACGAGACCGGGCGGAAACCACCCACTTAATCGCCGCAAACAACTCGCTCGGCTACTCCACGACGACCACCGCCGGCACCGTCCCGCCGCCGAAACTCGCCGCCAACTCGCGCGCATCCGCCGCATGTTCACCAGACGGCCGGATGACCGCCTTCACCTGCACCACCTCCGCCAGGCCGAACCCAAGGTGAACAAGGCTCCGCTGCAATCCCGCGATCGTGAACCGCACCGCCGCCCCCAGACCGCGGCCTTACTCCGCCTGGCCCGGGATAAAGACGTTCCCGTCCGCCGGCATCACCGCAGCCACCGGCCCCGCCGTGAAACGCACCGCCAC